>CAYROW010000072.1:0-1545 GCA_964425965.1 uncultured Gammaproteobacteria bacterium | reverse complement strand
TGCAACATGAGTTCGGACAGTGCGATTGCGTACGGATCTTTCGTTCTTCGCCACGGTAAATCACGACCATTTTTTGCAAACCAATCAAAAACAATCCTGTGAAACGCTTTAACGCGCCCAGTCGTAGAAATCTTTAACGGCGTCGCTTTGTGTGCTGAACGTAATGTTCTTTGCTTCGTCATACGGCGGCAACGTATCGAAACTCTTTGCGTTGCTTTCCGAGATTACCACGTCTGCACCGTTCAACGAACCGTAAACATCCCCAGCCATCGCGGATACATCAACGCGATACATCCAGCTGTAATTCACCAATGTCATCGATTGTGATGTCGAGAATTTGCGTTCGCGAACATCAATCAATACCGGACCATGTACCACAATGCGTCCGCCGTACAGCGCGAGTTCTTCCTTTCCTTCACGATCATTGATGACGACAAGTGATGTGTTGTTATCCATCCAAAGCGTTGATGCACCGATTGAAACCTTCTTCATTGTTCCACCGCACGTTTGAATATTCTCTCTCGTCGGATCGACCGCGACGCAATCAACGTCTTTTGATTCATCTCGCAGCGTCACTCCAATCGATAATCGCGGACGAAATCCTTCTCCCCCCGCCCAACGCGCATCAAAATGCCGGCCAATCACAAGCGCAGCCGAAATCACAATCACAACGCCGATCGCTCCCCCTACTGCCCACCGCCTGCTCCTTACTCCCTCTTTAAAGTTCATACGTCTGCATCACATGAGGAATTTGCACATCAACACCGACGGACGTACGAAGATGCGTTGCGAACGCCTCTTTTGTTGGCCCTTCGCCATGCACAAGAAACACCTGCTTTGGTAACGCGCCAGTTCCACGAACAAACCTTGTGAGTTTCTTCTGGTCACCGTGCGCAGAGAATGCATCAATCGTGAGCAACTCCGCGCGAACCTGATGCGGTTCGCCGTAAATTGCAATCTGCGTTGCACCGTTCTGAATTTTTCGGCCAAGCGTGTGGTCGGCCTGATATCCAATAATGAGCAAGCCTGACTTTGCGTCTTCAATATATCGCGCGAGGTGGTGCAGCACGCGGCCACCGGTCATCATGCCGTTCCCGGCAATAATAATTTTTGGACGATTGTCGTCGTTGATGGTTTTTGACGCATCAACGGAAAGCGTTTCTGTGAGCGTTGGAAACCGGAACCAATCGTGATCCTTTCCCGGCGAAGCAGGGTGATCGAATGAAAGATACTCAGTAAAAAAACGGTACAGTTCGGTTGCACGAATCGCGAGCGGACTATCGAGATACATTGGGATCGATGGAATTTCTCCGCGCTGCAGCAGCTGGTCGAGCGCAAACAATAATTCTTGCGTGCGTTCAACAGAAAAGGCCGGAATAATAACCGTCCCGTTTCTTCCAATAATCTTTTTTACAAAATCCGCGAGCATCGGCTCACGAACCGCAGCTTTCTCATGATCCTTTGCGCCATACGTTGCCTCGCAGATCACGTAATCCGCAGGCGGACGATCTTCGGTGTCTGGCAAAATTGGGACGTCGTCGTTTC
>CAYROW010000071.1:0-1636 GCA_964425965.1 uncultured Gammaproteobacteria bacterium | reverse complement strand
GCCTTAGACACGCCGCCAGCATTCATCCTGAGCCAGGATCAAACTCTCAGTTATAATCCACACTCTTGCGAATGAGGTTCTGTTTAGTGACCGTTCTTTCGAACAGCATCAATTGGTGGACGTTGTAATCACATAATTGTTCATTACGTGATGCTTGGTTGTTGCTCTTCAGTTGTGAAGATACGACGTCCGCAAAGGCGTAAAAGCCAGTGCGAATGTGGCAGTAGAGTAATGGAACGCCAAAATGCTGTCAAGGACGCCCAACTCGGTAAAATGTGGATGGATTCAACCTTCTCCCCGCTTTTTCGATTCTTCCGCACGCCAGGCCGCAATTGCCTTATGATTTCCGCTTAAAAGAACTGACGGAACGGCCAGATCAACAACAGTATTTTTCCCCACAAAACGCTGATAAATCTCAGGCTTCGTGTACTGCGGGTATTCTAAAAATCCTTCACGATCATGCGATTCTTCTGTAAGCGTTTCCGTATTGCCCAAAACTCCAGGCACTTGGCGCGCAATAGCATCGGCCATCACCAACGCCGGCAATTCCCCACCAGTTAATACGAAGTCACCAATCGAAAGCGATTCATCTGCAATAGCGGATTCAACACGGTGATCGATGCCTTCATATCGCCCGCAAATAAAAATCACCTGATCATACGCCGCTAGTCGTTTTGCATCTGCTTGCGTAAATCGTTTCCCGCTTGCCGATGTCACAACAACGCGCACCGTTGGAACATGTTTCCGCAAAAACTTTTTTCGCAATCGAATCGCCTCAACCGCGTCGTCAATCGGCTGCACCGTCATCACCATCCCTGCCCCTCCCCCATACGGCGTGTCATCAACCTTCTTGTGTTTGTCTTTAGAAAACCGTCGCAAATCATGCCCTGTGATCTTAATCACCTTCTCCTTCTGTGCCCGTCCTAAAATCGACGCATTCGCATACGGCGCAACGACTTCTGGAAAAATAGTGATGATGTCGAAGTGGATCATAGTGACGGAATCTCGCGATCAAGCGTCTCACGATACCTCACGTCACCAATATCGTGCTTCGCTCCTGGAACAACAATAACAGATGTTCCGAATGCTTTCGCGGCCGCAGCACAACGTGTGGCGAGTTGAGAGAACTTTTTCTGTTCTGCTCCGCCGATGAATACCGTTGTTTTCGACGAAACTCCCTTGGCAGCGAACTTCATCGAGTACTTTGCAAAATCGGTTATGCGCCGATGGCCCATAAAATTCTTCCACCAATTCGGAATTTTCGACAAGTCTTCAGAGAAGTACGGACTCAATGAACATAAGAATAATCGATCTGGCCGCGTATCTTTCGCCGTAATGACAGCGATCATAGCGCCAAAAGAAAATCCGAGTATCACATTTTTCTTTCCTTTGTTCTTTTTGAAGAAATCAAGAAACTGCGCAACATAATCCGTCATTACCCGCCGAGCCCACACAATCGGAACCATTTTCACATCAAACCCTTTCGCAGCAAACATTTTTCGCAGTGCGACATATTGCTTGTCGGAAATCTTTTCTTTAAGTCCCGGAATGATGAAGAGCGTTTCTGCCGATTTCATATTTTCTCCCCAAATATATACGTACACCCCTCGTCCCCCATTCTTGCCGAATGTGCGGT
>CAYROW010000070.1:0-1744 GCA_964425965.1 uncultured Gammaproteobacteria bacterium | reverse complement strand
GCGAAGAGCTGCTTCCCGAAGCCACGACCCTGGAATTCTGGGAGAAGAAAGATCTCGTCTTGGTAGGCGAATCGTTCGACCCCAGGAAATTCTTCATGGAGGCGTTTTGCGATGTTCGGAGCGCAAACTTCTGGCTCGATTCCGGCTCCGAGATGCTCTTCAAGCTCCTCAGCGGTTGCGGAGTAGCCCCAGGACGCGCCGATGATTTCCTCATCCCTTCGAAGCACGGCGCAGACTGCGTCGTTCCTAACGAGCTCACGCCTCATGTCATCGAGCACCGTTTCCTTCGGCCAGAATGGCTCGAGGGCCTCTCGGCACTTGGGGCAGTTCGTTGGTGCCCCAACCAGGTTCCACTTCCGGGGTTCGCCGGGACGGGAACACGCCTTGCAGAGAAGTCCTTCATTCCATGCACTGTCGGTGCCGAAGACCAGCTGATAGCACCGTACGATGCCTTCCGCTTTTTCCGCGAAGCTCGAATCGTTCGGATCTACACTGAAATACTCGACGGAGAAGCTCGGAGTCATGAACGCCTCTGGTGATGGCACTTCGAAGGTAGCAACAGCAAACGCACCTGTCAAACGAAACTATTCCCTCCAATGCGCAACAATCCACGCGCCATCTATTTTTTTCATCTTATAGCCAATAAGCCCGGCATACTTTCCAAATAATAATGCCGTGAAGGATTCTTTTGACGTTCGTACCTTGCCGAAGTCTTTCAACGTTGTCGGGTCTGCAACATCGCCAACCTCTATTTTTTCGTATACATAATAGAAACGTTTTCCCTCTGGAAGAGTGAAGCGCTTTCGCAGTCGTGTCTCTTCGACTGAAATGTCGTTGATCCGCGCAAGAAATGTTTTAATCACTCCTTGAAGCTTTCGCTTCGTTTTTTCCAATGACGTCTTTGTGCCAGATTCAATCTCAATCCCACGCGGCACAAACTGCGTTAGTGGCCCCGTATTCATTTCTGACGACGGCCAATACAAAACATCTTTTACCGGCAACACCGATGCGAGCGCCAATGTTCGTGCATTGAGCTTCATGAGAATTAAAATAATCCGATCATTCGCTCGAGTCTGGTGGAGATCGATGACATATCGATAAGGCTTCGTCTCCGTCATAATCTCAAAAGCACGGCGCTGTTCATATGCTTTTCCATAGCGCTTTCCCGGCGCCGACCGATTCAAATCCGCTTCCGTATATCGAAGGTTCTTACTCAATGCTTTCGGATTCCCAATAATATAATCAAATGACTGACGAAGCGATTCATCTTCCGATAATTCTTCCATCGCAAACTTCCCCACCGGCTCATCGCCATGCGTGCACGCAATAAAACAAACAGATTTTTTGGAACGTCTCTTCCTTACAGCGCGCGTCATATACGTTAAAGCAATTTTCCAACGGCCTTCTCGACAGAATGCACAATTTCATTTGGGACCAACCGCTCAACGCTTTCAATATCTTTATACAAGATTCGATCCTTATCCATAAATGACACAGACCCACGGATACAATCATACGCGGCGCGGACGCCAATCCCTGACTTCAGCGGAGCTCGGAAATCGAGTGCTTGCGCAGCGCAAAGCAATTCGATTACCGCAACATGCTTTGCATTTTGAATAATTTCTGCAGCCTGGCGCGCAGCAATCGTTCCCATACTCACATGATCCTCTTGATTTGCTGACGTCGGGATAGAATCAACGGAGGCAGGGTGAGCAAGAACCTTGTTCTCGGATACGAGAGCTGC
>CAYROW010000069.1:0-2064 GCA_964425965.1 uncultured Gammaproteobacteria bacterium | reverse complement strand
ATTTCCTCCTCAATTTCGAGCAACCGATTGTACTTACACAAACGTTCTGATCGCGATGGCGCGCCGGATTTAATGTATTCGGCATTAACGGCGACGGCGATGTCGGCGATGGTGGTGTCGGTGGTTTCGCCGGAACGGTGGGAGATGATGACTTTATAACCATTCTCGCGAGCAAGCCCGATGGTTTCCATGGTTTCCGAAAGGGTTCCGATTTGGTTTGGTTTAATAAGAATCGCGTTTGCAACACCGGAATCGATTCCGCGATGCAGCCGACGAGCGTCGGTGACAAAAAGATCGTCACCAATGAGAAGCATCTTCTTTCCCAAACGCTTCGTCATTTCTTCCCAATCGTCCCACGCGTCTTCCGCGAGACCGTCCTCAATACTGACCATTGGATACTTCTTACTCCACGAATCGTACAGATCGACCATCTGCTTTGCGGTGCAGTTCCGCTTGTCGGTGGAAAGTTCGTACTTCCCTGTTTTTGTATTAAAAAACTCGCTCGCAGCAACATCGATACCGAATCCAATTTCCTTTCCAAGCTTGTACTTTGCCTTCTTTACCGCTTGGACAAGGTACTCAAGCGCAGACTCCGTTTTTCCAACGTCTGGCGCATAACCGCCCTCATTCCCGACATCAGTATCAAGCCCGTCGGCATGCAGCACGTCGCCAAGCATGTGAAAGATTTCACTTCCCGCCTGAAGCTTTCGCGAAAATGTAGAGAAACCGTGCGGAATAATAATGAACTCCTGCATGTCCAAATTTGTGTCGGCGTGTCGTCCGCCATTAAACACATTCAACAGCGGCGTTGGGAGTTTAAATTTCGACAACCCAATATCATACGTTTCTCGCAAGTACGCATAGAGCGGCATGCGTGCACGACGGGCGCCAGCATGCGCAACCGCGAGTGACACACCGAGAATTGCGTTTGCGCCGAGACGTTTCTTATTGTCCGTTCCGTCAATAATGCACATTGACTCATCAATTCCCCGCTGATCCGCAACGTCACGACGACGAAGCGACGGACCAATAATGTCATTCACGTTTCGAATCGCCTTTCGTACCCCGAGTCCGCGATACCGTTTTTTATCGCCATCACGAAGCTCGAGCGCTTCGTGAATTCCCGTTGACGCACCACTTGGGACCGACGCATGTCCACGCGTACCATCACGAAGCATGACCGACACGTGTACCGTCGGATTGCCGCGTGAATCTAAAATTTCATGCGCATGAACAGCGTCGATCCGCTCCAACATACGCGCTTATTGAACGAAGGAATATGTGACGTACACCGTCAGCTCAACATCTTGCGTTCCAGTTTGTACTGGCGGAGCCACCGTATCTGACGCCTTTGTTGCAGACTCCATCATGCCGTAATACATCGGGACAGATCCAACGGTATTTTCACTATAACTGACGACGCGGCCAACACGGCCACCCATTGCTTTCGCGATATTCGCAGCGTCTTCCTGCACTTTTTCCATTGCATCAACGCGAGCAGCCTGATTGACCACAGACATGTCATCAATGTCATACCGCAAATCTGACACCGTCGTTGCGCCGTTCTTTGGACCGGCATCAAGGACTGATGAAATAAGATCAGTGTTACGAATCTTCACCGTCAGCGATTCTGATGACGAATATCCCGTCACCACCGCTGGGCTCACATCATAGTCATAAACCTGCGTCAACGAGAATGACGACGTCTTCAAATCTGCTTCTGGAATGCCAAGAGCAATTAACGCGTCCTGCAAACTCTTCATGCTTGCAGAAGCATCGCTCTGTGCCTTTGTGCTACTGGTATTTGTTTTACTCACGGTCATGTCAACAGTCGCGATATCTGGAACTGCGCTCGCTTTTCCAGTCGCAGAAACCACAATGGTTGGCGCGGAAAGATCGCTAAAACCCACACGAGTAGACTCGTGCATCGTTTTTTTGATCTGCGCACCGACCCATACCGTGCTGTAGACGAGGAAAATTGCGAGAAGCACGGTAAACAACTTATTCTCACTCCATGTCGGCCAAATACCGCACGAGTTTTTTTCCCAAGATGCCATAAAAAAA
>CAYROW010000068.1:0-2075 GCA_964425965.1 uncultured Gammaproteobacteria bacterium | reverse complement strand
TCAACGGGTGGCGCCGAGGGAGGCCCCCGTACGGAGCGCAACGAGCACAGAATGCCAATGATGATTACCGCGGAAATCACGTGCGCGGTGAGCACCGTAACGGGGTCCGAGGCGACAGGACCCGTTGGATAAAACGAGCGGAGTCTCGCTGTCTTGACCCAAAATGAAAAAACTGGCATACTTTGGCCAAGTTTTGGGGCATTGCCCCTTTTGATTTTCGCCAGTATGGAATTCCGCAATATCGCAATCATCGCCCACGTCGACCACGGCAAGACCACACTTGTCGACGCCATGCTCAAACAGTCCGGAACCTTTACGGACCGCGACGTTATTGAAGACTGCGTCATGGACAGCAACGAGCTTGAGCGCGAGCGTGGAATTACCATTTACGCGAAAAATACCGCCATCATGGTGGATGGTATTAAAATCAACATCGTCGACACCCCTGGCCACGCCGACTTCGGTTCAGAGGTTGAGCGCGTCCTTCGCATGGTGGACTCTGTGCTTTTGCTTGTCGACGCCTACGAAGGTCCAATGCCACAAACAAAGTTCGTGCTGCGCAAATCGCTCGCGCTTGGTTTGAAGCCAATTGTCGTTATTAACAAAATCGACAAACCAACCGCACGTCCAGACCACGTCTTGAACATGATTTTCGATCTCTTCGTTGAACTTGGCGCATCAGATGCCCAACTTGAGTTTAAACACATTTACACTATCGGTCGCGACGGAATCGCAAAGATGGAGCTCACCGACGAAAGCAAAGACCTTCGTCCGCTGTTCGACCTCATCCTCAAAACTGTTCCACCAGCAAAGAGCGACACCGCTGCGCCAATGCGCATGCAAATCGCAAACTTGAAGTACGACAACTACGTCGGACGTATTGGTGTCGGACGTATTGTAGAAGGAACGGTAAAGAGCGGCATGACTGTTACCGTGAACAAGCAGGACGGTACACGCGAGAATCACAAAATCACCAAACTCTACACGCACAAAGGCCTCACAAAAGTTGAGGTAGAAAGCGCAGAAGCTGGAGACATCGTTCAGATTGCCGGTATTCCAAACATTTACGTGGGCGAAACCATTGCAGAAAAGGCAGACGCGGAAGCCCTTCCAACACTCTCAATCGACGCACCAACCCTTACCATGAACTTCATGGTGAATGACTCCCCATTTGCTGGTCGCGAAGGAACACTCGTCACGAGCCGCCAAATTCGCGATCGCCTGGAACGCGAGTTGGAAACGAACGTTGGATTGCATGTCGATTTCCCAGATAACGGCGACGAATTCAAAGTTTCTGGCCGTGGAGAAATGCACCTCTCCGTGCTCATCGAGCAGATGCGCCGCGAAGGATTCGAACTTCAGGTGTCTCAGCCGGAAGTGATCATGAAGGAAGTAAACGGTGAAAAACAGGAGCCAATGGAAACCGTTATTGTCGACGTCCCTGATGAATATTCTGGAACCGTTATTGAAAAGCTCGGAAAGCGCAAAGGCGAAATGACGAACCTCATGAGTGAGAACGGTTCAACGCGTTTGGAATACGTCATGCCAACACGTGGACTTCTTGGCTACCGCACAGAGTTCATGACGGACACCAAGGGCGAAGGAACGCTTTCCCACATCTTCTCGCACTACGCACCACACAAAGGAGAAATCAATCGCCGCTCTACTGGCAGTATCATTTCTGGATTCGACGGAACCACGACCCCATACGCGCTCGCAATGGTTCAGGAACGCGGACCGTTGTTCATCTCTCCTGGAACTGAAGTGTACGAAGGCATGGTTATTGGCGCATCCATGAAGGAAACCATGACCGTGAACCCAGTGCGTGAAAAGAAGCTCACCAACATGCGCGCCGCAAGCGCAGATCACATTGTGCAAGTTACTCCGCCAATCGACATGAACTTGGAACGCTCCCTGGAATACATCGACCGCGACGAATACGTCGAAGTCACTCCAAAGAACGTTCGTATCCGCAAACAGCACCTCACCGAACACGCCCGCAAGAAGGCTGGCAACACCGCGTAATTCACACCAAAACGCCCGACTCGAAAGAGTCGGGCGTTTGTGTTACATTC
>CAYROW010000067.1:0-2158 GCA_964425965.1 uncultured Gammaproteobacteria bacterium | reverse complement strand
AATTGGATCGGTCATCATAGGATTACCAGCTTGCTTTTCGAATACCCGGGATCTCACCAACGTTCGCAAGTTCACGGAAACAGATACGGCAGAGGCCAAAGGCTCGCATGAAGAAGCGCTTTCGGCCACAGCGCCAGCATCGATGAACGACGCGAGTGCTGAACTTTGGCGTCTTCGCCGACTTTGCGATTTGATTCGTCGTTGCCATAGCTTATTTCTGTTGCTTCGAAGCGAACGGGAATCCGATCGCTTTGAGAAGGGCGAGGCCTTCTTCGTGGTTCTTTGCGGTTGTGGTGATGGTCACCTGGAGCCCATGGAGTGACTCCACTTCATCTGGATGGATTTCAGGGAACGCGATGTGCTCCGTGAATCCGTAGTTGAAGTTCCCTTGGCTGTCGACAGCAGACTCGGGGATTCCGCGGAAGTCGCGGATACGTGCGAAGGCGATGTTCGTGAGCTTTGTGAGGAAGTCCCACATTCGCTTTCCACGAAGCGTCGCCATCACTCCGACGACCATGCCCTCACGAACCTTGAATCCTGCAATGGATTTCTTGGCCTTGGTGCGGACAGGTTGCTGACCGGTGATGCGACGGAAGGTCTCAACGACGACGTCAGCGAACTTGGCATCCTTTCCCTTCCCGAGGCCCGCGTTGATTGTCACTTTCGTGATCACCGGCGTCTCGTGAATGTTGGTATAGCCGAAGTCCTTGCGAAGCGCAGGGCCAACGGTCGTTTTCATGTGTTCTTGGATATTCTGCATACTAGTCGATTTGGGTCACACCCTTCTTGGTTCGAAGGACGCGCACTTTTTGCTGTCGTCCATCTTTGGTGATGAAAGCGTAGCCCACGCGACCCTTTGCTCCTCCTTCGCCGATCACCGCTACGCGCGATGCCGGAAGTGGTGCGTTGAAGGTGACACGCTGACCAGCGGCAGTCTTTCCTTTTGCCTTGATGTGCTTCACCGCTTGGTTCACGCCATCAATAACGACGAGCTCGCGGGATGGGAACGTCTGAATGACCTTTCCCTCTTTTCCTTTATGTTTGCCCGCAATGACGCGGACATTGTCTCCGGTTTTGATTTTCATAGGAGAGGACTAGAGGACTTCAGGAGCAAGTGACACGATCTTCGTAAACCCTTCTGCACGCAACTCGCGAGCGACTGGTCCGAAGATACGCGTTCCCTTTGGTTCCTTTGAAGCGCGGTTAATGATGACGCCAGCGTTTTCGTCGAAACGAATGTAGGAGCCGTCCTTTCGGCGAACTTCTTTACGTGTGCGTACAATCACGGCGTGAACCACATCACTCTTTTTGACCATGGTGTGTGGCGAAGCCTTTTTGACGACTGCAGTAACCACGTCGCCCAAACGAGCGTACCGCTTTTTGTAGCCGCCGAGCACGCGAATGACTTGGAGTTGGTTTGCGCCGGTGTTATCGGCGACATTCATCATGGATCGATGTTGCAACATACAAAGTCTGGTTACGCTTTTGGCGTTGAAACAACGCGGAAACGCTTTCGTGCAGAAAGCGGACGCGTCTCTTCAATAGTCACGGTGTCGCCCTCGTTCGCGGTCATTGCTTCATCGTGCGCCATGAATTTGGTGCTGACGATGTAGCGCTTTCCGTACTTTGGGTGGATCTCTGTACGGTCAATCCGTACGACAACCGTCTTTGGCGTTTTGTGCGCCGAAACAACCACGCCAGTAAAACGGCGGTGCATTGTTGCTTTTTCAGCCTTTGGCTGTTCAGCTTTTGGTGATGTCTTTTTGGTTGCCATACGTTAGAGGCTTGTGATCGCGGAGCGCTGTGTCTCCAAGCGAGCGATACGTTTCTTGGTTTCACGAACGGTACGAACCGCGCGCAATTGACCAACAGAAAGTTTCAGATTCATGTCACGAAGTTTTGCGCGTTCCTCGGCGATCATTGCCGAGAGTTCTTTTGCGGTGAGTCCCGCGAATTCGTTTGATGGAGGCATACGCGTTAGTTTCGGCTGACAATCTTGGTCTTCACTGGAAGCTTGTAGGCAGCGAGACGAAATGCTTCCTGCGCGACTTCTGGAGTTACGCCGTCCATTTCGAACATCACTGTACCTGCGCGAACCGGTGTCATGTAGTAATCGACGCCACCCTTTCCTTTACCCATCGGAGCTTCAGCACCGTGG
>CAYROW010000066.1:0-2524 GCA_964425965.1 uncultured Gammaproteobacteria bacterium | reverse complement strand
TTTTGCTTCCTGGCTTGTAGGTGACGTTGCCACCCATCTGGATTTTGGCAAGGTCAGCGTCAGAAAGGAACTTCACGCTGTCGAAGTTGCTGTACCAAGTGAAGTACGTCTTGTCATTTGGGAAAACGTAGCGGAAACCATCGGCGCCCATGTAGTACACGGCAGAGAACGTTGTGCCGCGAATGAGGTCGCCAGACGAAACTGTTGAAGACGCCTGAACACGGTTTGTGTGCCAGAGTCCCATCGCGCCGATAACGGCAACGACGGCAACGAAAGAACCAAGGAAAGAAAAAGCGCGTTTGGTCATAATATTATTACTACTGAAATGATATCAAATGTCATGAGTGTCGGGAAGCGTGAGGCTGTGTGTGAGATGTTGATATACGTCGTGAGGCCGTTTTGCAGACCAAATAGCGCTCGTTGCAATAATTGCGTTTGCGCCGGCGGAACGGACAAGTTGTGCGGTATCTGTATTCATTCCGCCATCGACCGCGATGGTGAGTGACGAATAGAGCGACCGTGTTCTGCGAATTTTTGCAAGAATGGGTTCGCCAAGAAATGGTTTTCCTGATGCTCCCGGTTCGACGCCCATAATAACGACGCGATCGGGAAGTTTTGGGAGAACATTAAGAATGTCTGGTGATGTTTGTGGGCAGAGCGCAACGCCGGCTTCGAGCTTCTGTTCGCGAATACGATCGAGTATCGGCGCGAGTGGTCTTTTAATCTCGGCATGAATTATCGCTCTGATTGTTTCTGGGACAACCGATTTCCATTGTTCAATGATTGGAATAGGGTTTTGAACCATGCAATGCAATTCAATGTTCGGAATCGTAGAGATGGCACGCTGGGCCGTCTCGGATCGAACCGCTATTGCATCGCAAAAACACGTTGCGCCAAACATTGTCCCGTCGAGGATATCGACGTGCGCGGTCATTCCTGGTTGCCAAAAGCCACGGAACAATAACTTCTCTCGAAGTTCATCGGCGCTTTCTGCAAGAATTCCTGGAAGGACCTCGATCATAGTGCTATTCGTTTTCTTCAATCGCTTCGATTTCTTTCACCCGTCGTTCGTGTCGTTCTTCGCCGGAAAAGGCTGTTTCAATAAACGCGTCAACGATTGCGAGGGGGTTATCGACGGCGTCGATTCGTCCAGAAAGACACAGAACGTTTCCATCGTCATCATTTCGCAGGCTCCGCGCCGCGGGAACAGAAAAACCGATACCGGCACGGATCCCGTCGAATTTATTCGCTGCAATACAAATTCCTTCAGCGCTTCCACAAATGAGAATCCCGAGCGATCGGGGATTTTCGCGTACAACGCCAGCCACCCGAGCGGCATACGTCGGGTAATCGTCGTTCATATCTAAAACATGCGCGCCAAGGTCTTCAACATCGGTTCCTTTGTCTTGAAGGTGTCGCTTCACGCTTTCTTTAAACGCATATCCAGCGTGATCTGCGCCAATATAGATGACGGAAGGGGAGGTCATGCGTGTAGTATAGCCTATTCTCTGGAGGTTTTTTGATGGTTTTGGTACCATCAATCCATCACAATTTATCGAGCCCGAGTAATTCGGTGTCTCACTATGCCTGATATGCATAAGACTCATGCGCAAGAAGAACAGGACCTTTTAGAATATTGGGCAAAGCATCGCGTTTTCGAACGATCCGTCGATCAGCGAAGTACAGACCGTCATTACACGTTTTACGATGGTCCACCATTTGCCACCGGTTTGCCACACTACGGGCACATTGTTGGAAGCATCATGAAGGACGTGGTGCCGCGTTTTTGGACCATGAAAGGCTACCGCGTGGAGCGAAAGTGGGGTTGGGATTGCCATGGATTGCCAATCGAGAATTTGGTTGAGAAGGAATTTGGACTGGAGTCTAAAAAGGACATTCTTGCGTACGGCATTGGAAACTTTAACGATCGCTGCGAAGCGACGGTGTTAACGTACGTTGCGGAATGGAAAAAGATGATCCGTCGTTTGGGTCGGTGGGTAGACATGGAAAATGCGTACAAAACCATGGACGTGGAGTTCATGGAATCCATTTGGTGGGTGTTTGCGGAGCTTTGGAAGAAGAACAAAATTTACGAAGGCAAGAAGGCGATGCACGTCTGTCCGCGTTGTGAAACCACGTTGAGCAATTTTGAAGTCGCGCAAGGCTATCTCGACGTTACCGATATCTCTGTAACGGTTGCGCCGATGCTAACCGGTGGCCAGTTTGCAGGAAGCCGAATGCTGGTGTGGACGACAACACCATGGACATTGCCAGGAAACGTGTTGCTCGCAGTGCATCCAGAAATGACATACGTCCGCGTGGAGTTTGAGAATCAGACGTATATTGTTGCCAAAACATTAGTTGAGAAGGTGTTCGCGGGGAAGGAATATTCGGTTGTTAATGAAATGACCGGTCTCGACCTCGTCGATTCTACGTACGAGCCATTGTTCCCGGTGTACGCAAATCATAAAGATGCTTTCCGCGTTGTTGCGGCAGATTTTGTGACAGATTCGGACGGTACTGG
>CAYROW010000065.1:0-2819 GCA_964425965.1 uncultured Gammaproteobacteria bacterium | reverse complement strand
GGCTGAGGGAAATAGAGGAAGCGAGAGTGTCGGATTTGATTGTGTCGGCATGCTCGTCGAACATCGTTTTTACTTCGCTCGATGCGGAATCGATATAGAGCGCGACGCGATCGGCGATGGTAAGGCCAGCGTCCTTGCGCATCCCGTTTACGCGGCGAGTAATTTCACGAGCCATGCCTTCGCGAATGAGCTCTGGCGTGAGTGCGGTGTCCACGGCGACGGCGAGAGTATCCCCTTTCCCAACTGTCGCGACTTTCACGTTTACTTCATCCAGAATCACGGCAAGAATTCCCGGATCAATCACGCCGCTCAGCGTCGTGATCGTCATCGATCCAAGCACTTGTTTGACGGATCGCCCCGCCTTTTCACGCACTTCCATCACACGCGACACAATCGCACGCGCCTCACCCATGGTTTCCAGAATGCGTGTTTCATTCCTCTGTATCTCCGGCCATGATTGTAAGTGTACGGAATCAGACTCGTCGGTGCCAGCGACGTCACGATAGATCATTTCCGCTAAAAACGGCATGAACGGCGCGAGCATTTTGGCAAACGTGGTGAGTATAGCGCGCAACGTTGCGAGCGCTTCAGCACGATCCTCCCCCGCTACTTTCACACGATCGCGAGAACGACGCACGTACCAGGTGGAGAGATCGGTGACGAACGCTTGTAACGATCGCGATGCATCCGAAAGATCGTAACGTTCGATCGCAGCAGTTTCGGTTGCAAACGTTTCCTGCAAACGCGCGGTGATCCATTGATCGAGCACGTGCGTGTTCGATGACTCACGTCCGTCGTCGTGCTCTTTGTACAGCCCGTAAAACGACACCACGTTCTTCATGATGGTGATGAATTTCTTCGCCACCTCGTCAACGCCAGCTTCGTTGAAATTCAAATTCTCACCGTTCACGAGCGGCTGCGACATCAAGTAGAAACGGAGTGCATCCGCGCTGTGCTTTTCAATCAAGATGGTTGGATCAGGATAGTTCTTCTTTGATTTGCTCATCTTCTGCCCGTCTGCAGCAAGAATCGTTCCCGTGGTGAGCACATTCTCATACGCATTTCGTCCAAACAACGCCACAGACATCACGTGCATCACATAAAACCATGCACGCGTTTGCGCGATGTACTCCGTAATGAATTGCGCCGGAAATGCACGATCGAACGCATCTTTATTCTCAAACGGCGCATGAATCGCAGCAAACGGCATCGATCCCGACTCTACCCAACAATCAAACACCTCGGGAATACGACTTCCCTTCTTCGTTTTCGCGTCGTCAACCCAAACTTCGATCGGATCGATAAACTCGCGGTGGAAATCGGTCAACGATTCTACTTGCGACGGATCGACGGCCCATGTTTTCAACTCGGCGAACGATCCAATCACACGGCGTGTTCCATCCTCCGCAATCCACACCGGCATTGGCGTGCCCCAGTAACGAGAACGCGAAATGTTCCAGTCCGGCGCAGTCTCTAACCCTTTTCCGAAACGACCTTTCTTCAAGTGTTCTGGGTACCAATTGATATTCTCGTTCTGCGCAATGAGCTGCGGCTTAAGCGCCTGTACGTCAATAAACCAGGCTGGCACGGCGTTGTAATACAGCGGCGTAGAGCAGCGATAGCACATTGGGTACGAGTGCATGAATTTCGTCGCAGACCACACCAGGCCGCGATTCGAAAGATCAGCAATCACCCAATCTTCCGCTTTCTTATAAAATACGCCCTTGATTGGTTCAACAAAATCCAGGAAGCGACCCTGATCGTCGAGCGTTGAAACACACGGAAGATCAAATTCTTGCGCGAGTTTATAGTCATCTTCACCGAACACCGCGGCAGTGTGCACAATGCCAGATCCATCATCAAGCGAAACGAATGTCGCAGGCATGATGTAATGCGCTTTCTTTCCCTCAAGTGGCATGTACGTGTAGAGCGGCTCGTATTCGAAGCCGAGAAGATCCGCGCCCTTCACCGTTTCAAGTACTTTCCCCTTTCCGTTCAAAACCTCAAGGCGCTTCTGCGCGACCCACACAAACTCATCGCCAACCTGAACTTTTACATATTCAGCATCGCGATCAACCGCAAGGCCGACGTTGCCCGGCAACGTCCAAGGGGTCGTTGTCCATGCGAGGAAATATTCGTTGTCCGTTCCCTTGTGCTTAAATTTTACGTACAGCGAGTTGTCTTCGACGTCTTTGTACGAATTGTCCATCGCAATTTCAAAGTTGCTCAAGGGCGTTGCGCAGCGTGGACAGTACAAAATGACGCGTTTGCCTTCGCGAACCAAATTCTTTTTGTAGAGCTCCGAAAATCCCCACCACACGCTTTCCATGAACGTATTGTCCATGGTTTTGTAAGAATTCTTGAAATCTACCCATCGCGCAACGCGTTTGATGATCACTTCCCATTCTTTGTCGAAGCGCAAAATTGCCGCACGACACGCAGCGTTGAACTTGTCGATGCCAAGCTCCTCAATTCCCTTCTTTCCTCCCTTCAAATCCAATTCCTTCTCGATCATGTTCTCAATCGGCACACCATGACAGTCCCATCCCCACACGCGCTCCACGCGATACCCCTTCATCGTCCAATAACGCGGCACCACATCCTTAATAACGGACGGCAAAATACTCCCGTAGTGCGGCAAGCCGGTGGCAAATGGAGGGCCATCGTAAAACGTGTAGCGCTTGCTTTCCGGCCGCTCCTCCACCGATCGCTCGAAAATTCGGTGCTTCTCCCAAGATTCTAAAAGCTGCTTTTCCTGTTCGGCATGACTTTGCATATCAGGCAAATGGAGCACCGGAACACCGGGCTCGATAAAATGT
>CAYROW010000064.1:0-2923 GCA_964425965.1 uncultured Gammaproteobacteria bacterium | reverse complement strand
AGATCTTTCTTCTCCCAGAATTCCAGGGTCGTGGCTTCGGGAAGCAGCTCTTCGCCGCTCGACATCAAAAGTTCGCAGAACGTGGTCTGGGTGTCTACGTGTTTCGCACGAAGCGTAACCCACCGTCTCGATCCTTCATCTGGTTCCACGATCGCTGGGGATACGTCCCCATCGCCGAGTATCCGGACGCGGACGAGCGCGTCATTCTCGCGAATAGCTTCAACTCCGTGTCCCGCCATCTGTAGCTCCGATCCAGGGGCCTGCGGTGTGGCGGGCCTTCTTTTTGAAAAATGATTGAGTGATGTACGGAGAAAATACTCGGCTTTCACAAAATTAGAGACCCATTATGCAAAAAAGTTTTTCATATTTTCTTTCTCATGCTGAGGCAGACGCGTTGCACGCGTTACAGCCTGGCGCGACGGTGATCGCGAATGGGGAAAATATTGTCATTGAGGATGTGAATATCGTGTCGCTCACTGGGAATGCGGTGACGATGTTTTTTGGTGAGAAAGGGGTGTATGGTTTTACGCTCATTGAGAGTATTTTGCCGGGGACGCATGAGGAGAACGATACTCACGAACTTCGTATGCATCATGATCGATTTGCGGCGAGACGTTTTCCGTTTTCGCTTTTGCGAGGGTTTAATCGTGAAATCGAATTGAAAACATTTGATATACAGAAAGAGTAACTTTTTTGTTAAAACAGCGGCTCTTTCGAGCCGCCGCCTGGAGCGTGTTTTTCTGTTTACCGAACTGTCGAAATGAGGCGTGGAATCGAATTCCCATCGAGGTACCCCTGCAGCGCCGGCAGGAACTCTGAGGGGAGAAAACGACACCTGTCGAGCTCGGAAATTTGAACCCAGTGGAACACGAGGTGGGGGACTTTTGAGGTTACTTCGTCTCCCGCGTCCTTGAGGGAAAAGGAGAAGATTCCGTTGATCTCGTGTTGTACCCGGCCTTTTTTATTCCACTGATGCTCGAATACCGTAATCATATCTCCGGCATCGGCATTTCCCCCGAATTCTTCCTCGCACTCTCGTTCGAGTGCGTGCTGCATCGATTCGCCTGGCTCCACGTGTCCGCCAGGGAGGAAGTTGTAATTTTCCTCGATGTGATGAGCAAGGAGAATAGCTCCATCGCGGACGCAGACGCCACGTGCAATGAAGTGGGTATCGACGGAATCAGACATAGGATCTACCTCTTCGAGAGAAAGTTTGGAACGATTACCGAGATGAAATTAATGTACTCATCGAGAGTAAATATATTGTACTCTCGAAACGTGTATATGTTGAGGATGTCCTCTTCCTTCCAGAGTGCGCGAGTCTGTACGCTCGTTTGGATGACGAGCCACAGGTCTTTTCTTTCTTCGTCTGTGAGTTCTTTATCCGGCAAGACGTATACCGCCAGTGTCCCAAGTCCAACAGCATAGCCTACCTCGACGATAGCTCCGTATGATTTTGGATTGACTATTGCAACAAGAACATCTGAGCGCTCAATTTTTGTTTTCACCATTTCCCATACATGGTAGGGCGCGAGAGATGGAGGGAAGGGATTTTGATAAAAAGTGCCTTCGGCGATAATCGGCCGTAAGATCCATGGGCCATTATGAATATATGTATCGTAAGTAGTTGTTTTGGTGATGTACAAATCTTGAATTTGTTTCGGAGTCATTTGTGGTGTAACCGGAAGAATTTCATCGAGTGTTGCGTTTGCCGGGATTCTCCTCGCTAAGTAATACGCTCTTTTCATAAGGATTCATTATAGATGAAAGCATGACAACATCGCAGTTTTTAAAGTAGAAGTGGGCGAGTGCCTCATGCCAACGAATATTGTAAAACGCAGCGTAAAGCATCATTCCGATATCTCCATGGCTAACAATGAGTACATTGTCATTTTGTGAATTTGCCTTTATGAAATTAAGAACTCGATGTGCGCGAATCAGAACGTCGGGGAACGTTTCGCCCATTTTTGGTTTGAGAAAATAGTTAATATGTTCCGTATGTAATATGTCTGGGGAGCATATCGTGACGATGTCGCTATAGGGCCTTCCGCTCATTTCACCGAAGTCTCTTTCAATCAGATCATCGAGAATTGTGACGGACGAAGTAGGAATTTCGTGCGCAATGATCTCGGCGGTTTGTCGTGCGCGTATGAGCGGAGAAACGTAGATGCTTTGAATGGTTGCATTTGTGGTGGCGATTGTTTTGCCGAGTTTTTGAGCCTGTAATTCTCCCTTTTTTGTGAGCGCAGTGTCACGATGTCCGTTGAGGATGCCTTGAGTATTATCTTCATCTTGTCCGTGACGAACGAGATAAATCGTTCCCATACATTTCGAGATCTAATAAGATGTACCCTTCCGTCGAGCAATCACCTGAAACGTGTGCCAGTGCTTTGGGGTTTTTAGTGCGGTTGTGCCATCAAATTCTTTTTCGTCGAGTGCGAGTATTTTCATGTCGGAAAAAAGCGCCTCGATTTCTGCTTTCGTGTGAAATGTCATCTTTGAGTTTGCGCACCATTCGTCGTTGTTTCCAAAGAACACTCCGCAGAAAATTCCGTTGGGTTTTAATGAAGATTTCATCGCGCGGAAGACGTCGTTGAAAGCATTTGGCGCAATAAACGGAAGGGAATACATCGCGTTAATGCAATCGAACTTCTCAGTGCCGTAGGAAAAATCCTCAAATGTCGTTTGTGTGAAATGAAATTGATTGCCGGGCATGTCGTGGATTTCGTCTGCAACCGCCGGTTCAGCATCGACCGCGGTGACATCGAATCCTTCGTGTATAAGAAAACGAGAGTCTTTGAGCGCACCGCATCCAACATCAAGCGCCGCGCCTTTGCTGCGCACAAACCCCATTGCCTCAACAAGTAATGTCGACGGAGGACTTTCTCGCGTCGCTTGGCAAAAGTTTTTCCAGGTTTCTGTT
>CAYROW010000063.1:0-3115 GCA_964425965.1 uncultured Gammaproteobacteria bacterium | reverse complement strand
GAACTGCGCACCAGTTGAAGGATCTGTCGGCGTTGTGAATCCACTCAGTGCATTCGTTAAGTCTGCAAGCGACGTTGGAAGCACGCGCTTTGTGCTGTAGAAATTTGCAATTTCGTACTGGATAGATGTCAGCTCAGATACTCGCTGATCATCAAAGCGCACCTTGCGTTGCTGCGCCGGTGATCCGACAAGAAGGAATCCGAGCACAATTGTTGCGAGAACAACAAGTGATGTTGCGATTGCAGTCTTTTTTGGAACCATCGACTTTGCTCCAGCATCAGATCGCAAGTCCCAAAGATAGTATGCGAAGACCGCGATTGCGGTGGCGAGAACAACGAGAACCTTTAATACAAATCGTGTCGTAATTTCGCCGTTCAAGAAGTAATTCACCAACGTAATAAGATCAACGACGATAGTGATCGCTGTCGCGAACAACGTGAGGTACAGCAACCACTTTCGAATACCAATTTCACGCTTTTCTGAATCGGTCTTTACATCCTTCTGTATAAACCATGAAATACCTACAAACGCCGGCCACATCACAATAAGGCTCGCCATGCCGCCGCGAATCGCATCAAGGGCGCCGGTGTAATAGAAATTCAACGCATCAGGAAACGAAACGTCAATGTATTGGAAACCGAGAACAATGAACGACACGACCGAAACGTACAGCGTCACAATTGCGAACAAATGTGCAAACACATCTTTCGCTGTTGAACGTGGGAGAGCCTTCATAGATAAGGGTTTTAGTTGCCTTGAGTATACCATCATGCTACGCTTCACTGTCCGTTTTCACAACCGCATCACCTCCGAGGCTCATCATGCCGACCACTGTTCTCACGCTTCACGAACGCGACCGGGATGCGCTCCGCTGGAGCATTGAAAGCGGATACCTTCACGGCGACTGCTACGCGTTCGCCGCCGGCCTTCACCGGATCACCGGCTGGCCAATGGTAAAGCTCCGCAATGGAAATCACGCCGGCGTGTTGGCGCCCGACGGAATGGTGTGGGACGTTCGCGGACCGCTAAACCCCGAACAGTTCGCTCGTGGCTACGCAGACTTCGACGACGTCGTCCTCGTTCCCCTCTCCATGCCAGAAGTACAAAAGCTCTATCCTGGCCTGGGGCCTGGGTGCATCGCAGAACGGTTCGCGTCGATCTTCTATCCGGAGCTTCCGCATCTGCCAAGTAGTGACCGCGAACGAAACATCGCGTTCATGGACGAGGTGGAGCGGATCGGACGTCGATATGACGTGCACCTCCTCAGTCCGCGCGTCATTTCCCGCTGGGCAGCCATCAGCGTCTCCGAGGGCGACGAGACGTACCGGATCTACAAACATGATCGACGATTCCTTCTCGATCGAGCGCTGCCGAACGAGGTTCGACCGCCACCCGACGGCACGCCGGTGAAAATTCGTAGGTTCGTCGCAGATCTCACCAAGGTCAGCCGTGAACACGAGCTCTTCATCCGGTCACCGTTCCCGCGATGCAAACCACGGATCGTCGAGGAACGGGTGACGGGCAAGCATGGGGCATACATCATTGCCCAGTCACACAACGCCGCCGGGTTCCTTCTGCGGTGGCAGTAAAAAAACGCGCGGCCGTCTCATTGCGAGGCGGCCGCGGTTCTTTTTTTTACATTTCGTCTGCGTCGAGAAGCTCGAGGATTTGATCAAGCTTGCGTTCAATTGAAGCGAGGCGTGCAGAGTCTCCTCCGAATGCCGGACGCTCTGAACGATCGGCGTACGATGGTTTGCGATCGAACGAAGGGCGACGATCATCGCGATCCTCAAAGTTCGGTCCGTCGGTGCGGAAACAATCACGACATTTCACTGGGCGTCCTTCGCTTGGGAAAAACGGCACTTGGCAAGGCTTACGGCACTCGCTACAGACAGCATCGTATAATTCGCGAGGCGCTGGGCGACCTGCGCCGGCACGGTTCCAGGTACCACGATTGTTGGACTTTCGGTCACTTGAACCTCCGGAACGTTGACCTTGATATTTGTTGTACATAGGATTTTGCGAACGTTAGCAGAAAAAAAGGAATCACGCAAGCTACTCCCCTCTCACTGCGGTAAACGTCAGCCGTCCTAACACCTGCCCGGTCAATGTCTCAACGCTCACGCGCCACTTTCCTGCCGCGAGCGATGACACCATGGAATAGCCTCGATATCCGTCAGGGCGTCCGCCGGCAATCGCAAACGACAGCGTATGTTCGGTGACCCACTGATGCATGTCTGCGTCATATCGTTGCCATTTGTGAACAATCGTCGTTGTAAGCCCTTCTGGCGCATACACCGCTGTATACGCGTACAACGGATCGCCCGGCGTCACCAAAATAGTCTCTCCAGGAATAAGCCGATCAATCCATGATTCTTCCGGTGTGACAAGTACGTAGTCGTTTGTCACGCTGTACGCCATTGTTGCATCACGGAGTGCAAGTGGAATTGGCGGAATAATATTCAGAAAGTAACACGTATTCATAAAAACAAACACGCCAGCAATCACCAACCACATACGAACGCGGTCGGCATACAAATCTCCAAGGTTCACGAGTAGCGCAAGTAACAACGACATCACCACCATGCTCGCAAAACCTCCCGCAAGAAACACCGGCCAACTTAACGACGCAAACAGATGTGCGAACCAAATGGCGAATAGCGAAAACAACGCAAAATACAGCATGCCAATTTGGACCATTGGACGAAGCACAATGTGTCGTAGCGTTTCATTTGAAATCATGAGAAACGCGACGAGCGCAACAAGTGGCCACGTTACCGACAGCGTTCCGCTAAACCAATAAAATAAGAGCGCTGTGCTTAATAGTCCTCCCATCGCAAATTGTTGCGCGAATGGTGCAGCAAGTTTTAAGTACCGTAATGGCGAAAGATCATCGGAACGTTTGTAGGCGGTAAGCGCCATTGCTCCCATCACGGCCAGCACATACACACACATCACGATAAATTTTTCTCGCAAATCAAGAACGCGAAATTGCCACACATCAAACGCTGTTCCACCCACAAGCATCGCTGGCATAAACCAGCGCTCATATTGATGCGCAAATGCACGAACACGCTTATATGTCTGCAGCGCTTGTCGCGATCCCGGAATCATA
>CAYROW010000062.1:1868-3164 GCA_964425965.1 uncultured Gammaproteobacteria bacterium | reverse complement strand
GTTCCTCCGAATTCGCCAAACCCATCCGTTGAAACCACTCCGTCAGCGAAATCTGTGTTTTGTACAGGGTCGAGAGGTCCATACAGCGCCTTTTTCATTAGCAAAACTTAGTGTAACATCTCAACACACTATACTTTCATGCTTTCTAAAGAACAACTTTCGACTATTGCCAAATCGCGCCTATCAGAGGCAAGAATTCTTCACCGTGCACGAAAGTACGATGGGGCTATTTATCTCTGTGGCTACGCCGTAGAAATCGCTCTAAAAAAGAAAATGTGCCAAGCTCTTTCATGGAAGGGATTCCCCGAAACAAAGGGCGAATTTGACGGTCTCGAAATCTGCAAAATACACAAGCTAGATATCTTACTCAAATTGTCAGGGCAAGAAAATCTTAAACGAGATCCAATATTTAAAGCGAACTGGAGCACTGCGACGACCTGGGACTCCGAAGCGCGATACAAGCCCATCGGGAAAGCCACAAAGCTCGACTCGAAAAACATGATTACCAGTTGCCGTGATATCCTAAAGGCATTAAAAGTATGACACGGGAAGATATAAAAAAAATCGTAGAACTCGAAAAAATCGTCTCCGCGGAGAGGGGTTCGTTCATTCTTTTTGGCATCTTCAAAAGAACTGACCTTGAAGACAAATGGGACATCATCGCGTGTGCAGATTGGATAAAGAAAAAAGATAACATTGATCTAAAGTATTTTTTTACGAAAGTAAGCGACAAAATCAAAAACTCAAACTTTCTTGCTCGAATTATTCTCATGGATGAAACGGACGACTATATCAAAAAGCTACTTAATCTGTTCGAAGTTGAGCATTCGGAAAAGAACGAATATAAAGATTTAGTCGTGGATAACGAGCTCACCATCAAACAGTGCTACATAATTACAGCTAAGAAACAAAATAAAAAAAGAAACAGAACGAGGATAGCACCAAAAGTAAGTTTAAAAAGAAAAGAATTACACGCGTAATTGCGTGTAATTCTTTTCTAATCCGAAAGTTACTACAACGTCGTAATTGGTCGAGACTGAACAATGTAAAACTCCCCCGATTGCATAGCCCATTCAATGTCGCAGGGGAAACCGTAGTGTTTTTCGATGGCGATACAAATGCTGCCGATGGATTCAATCTGCTTCGCATTCAACTTCGCCGCTTCGCGCTTATTCAGTGGAACATCGACGGTAACGTTTCCATGCTCGCCCCGAATCAACATTGTATCTTGTTCCGATGTGTAGTTTTCGATGATGGCGTTCGTTTGCTTGCTCACGATGTACGAATCTGGAGTAA
>CAYROW010000062.1:0-1768 GCA_964425965.1 uncultured Gammaproteobacteria bacterium | reverse complement strand
TTGCCGAGCAAATTCTTCTCCGTTGTATTTAAATAGCTTTCGAGTTCACCGGCCCAGCTCGCCGTCGATGAATCTTCTGCGGTTGCTGACGATCGCACCGCGACAAATTCCGAATCAAGCGCAGCGAACGATATGAGAATCTCTTCTTCCAAATCTTTCGGAAATCGCGCGTCGTGAATCAAATCGTGTAAAACCCTCGAAGCCCGCTCCACGCTCGCCACATCCTCATAATTCACCTTGTCGAGTTGAGCCTCAACCTCCGCCTTTAAACCCGTCTCTTCCAGGAACCGATCAAACGCATTGCGCAAAACAACGAAGCCCGGCGGCACCGGAATCCCCGCCTGCGTCATTTCCCCCAGCGACGCGCCCTTCCCACCAGCCAAATGCACGTCGGTTTTGCTCAACTCCTGGAACTGCCGAGTGAATTGCATATAAAACGATGGTACTACAAACGCGAAGGAGTCACCAAACGAAAGACGAGGCTCCGCGCCGTTGCGCAGGAACCTCGTCGTGCTCGTGTGGCCGCGACTAGCGACCGTCGTTCTCCCCGCTGTCTTGATCCGCGGCGGCGAACATCTCCTCCGCCTTGGCCTGGACTCGCGCGAGAAGCGCCTCGTCCTCCACGGGCTCGAACACTTCTTCCCCATCTTCGTCCTCCCAGTAGCGGTAGACGTAGACGTTGGTGGAATCGGACTCCTCGTCCATCTCATCGACCGGACACAGGAGCGCGAACTGCTCCTCGTCCAACTCGACGAGACCGAGCCAGAAGTGGTCGACCTCCGTCCCGTCCTGACCGACCAGGGTGACGATTTCGTCACCCTCCAGGTCACTGCCGCTGTCGTCGCCTCCCTGCCCTTCGTCGCTCGACATGGAACCCTCCGTGCCTTGGGGTTGGTAGAACTCCCCACGCGGCAGGCACGGTACAAGGAATCGTAAAACACTGCAAATATCAGCGAAGATTGTTACGTGTTGAATGAGAATTTTTTTCCGGACAAAAAGAGCGCCTCATGCGTTGCCTGAAATGAATCGGCAATGTCCTGTTGGCAAATGGTGATCACAATATCTTTTCCCGGAATAACGTACGCGACCGTATTCCCATACAACAACGTCAGCCCCTGGAATGGCAACACCGATTCTGGATGAATGCGCGCAGTAATGCGGCGCTTCTTAAAAATCGCCAACGTTTCGCTCGACATCACCGCCTGCGGAATTGCTGCAGCTTCCTCCGTCAGAATGAGTTTCACCTCAATATTCCGCTCCACCATTTTTTTATAAAATGCCTGCGCTGCCTCTGGAGCAAGTAATGACATTTCGTTCCTCAACGCCGTTGCACCTTCAATAACGTAAAACGTCGAGTTCTCTGGCAACGAAGAAATGTCATCGTATATTTGAAAATACCCGGATCGAGACTCACGAACCTGAACGCGCGGCGACTCCCCCTCAATCTGTTGCAACGCCTCAAGCTGCGGAACCGCACTCTTAAAATCCGTCGTCATCCTATCGAACCGCGCAGCAAGTTCTGACGGCGCAACCGCGCTGAATACAAAAGTCCGACCCTGCTTTACGAGTTTTATAAGCTCCTTATCGACAAGCTTCTTCAAATGAAAATGTGTCGCCGTGCGATTTTTCTTGGCTTTATCCGAAATCTCCGTCGCCGTTGATGCGCCAAGCTTCAACACCGTGAGATAAATATCCGCCTCCTCATCCGTTACCGAGAAATGCGTAAGCAATTCCTTAGGATTCACCATATATCCCAAGCATATCGGCA
>CAYROW010000061.1:0-3442 GCA_964425965.1 uncultured Gammaproteobacteria bacterium | reverse complement strand
CGAAGCCCCATAAAAGAAAAGCCTCGGCCGAAGCCGAGACTTTTCTATGGCGGTGAGCGTGGGTTCAGTACCAAATTTACTGGGGCGTTTGAAGGGATTTTCGACGACTAGTTCGGAAGCAGCTTTGAGGCATGCGGGTCGGAGCCTGACGAGAGGCTTTCTATAAAGGCTATGAGATCGTTCGCAGCCTTATTTTTAGCCAGGTTTTCGATTTTTATATGCGGGAGACGGAATTCTTGTGCTAAGGAAAGAAACTTTTCTTCTGTTGCCTCGATATACTCCTGCAGAAGCGATAATTGCCGGCTCGTAGGAGTACCTTCCATGAAAAGTGCACGGTGATGGAGGCGTTCGTCGTCTTGAAGTCGATCGATGATGGTGGACGCTGGTATAGAAATCAGTACGAGGGCATCGAAGTTTTTCAGCCATGAGCCGGTAACGCACTCAATCTTACCGTGTTTCAAGTTCAAGTAATGACTATCGAGCAATTGACAAGGAGTCTTTTCGCCCCGTTCGGTGATAATATGCATGAATTCTGTGAGCTTTGCATCGCGTTCATCTGGGTTGAGTTGTTGTAGACGAGCGTAGTCCCCTGGGAATCCAAGCCACTCCATGAATGCTTGAGACGACTTGGTAACGAGCCAGTCGGGACGCAAAGCACCAATTGATTCAAGAATTGTTGTCTTCCCAGATCCGTTTACTCCACCGACAAAGATATTCATATCGTTATGATCCTAGCATAAAAGCGACCACATGGGTCGCTTTTATGTGGCGGAGAGGGAGGGATTCGAACCCTCGATACCCTTGCGGATATACATGATTTCGAGTCATGCGCGTTCGACCAGCTCTGCCACCTCTCCGTGCTCGCTTACCCTAGCTCACTTGCCCGATGGACTACGCTAACGACGGGGTCGTTGCGCTGCGTCTATCGGCCGCTCGCTTCGCCTCACTCCGTTCGGCGGAACTGAGGCGGAACTGAATGAAGCGTCATGATGATAACGAAATATGTGAATGCGGGCAAGCTGTGGTGATGATTTGCTATACTTACCACACTATGCGGATTTCTAAAGCAATTATTCCGGTGGCGGGAATGGGAACACGGTTTTTGCCAGCAACAAAGGCGCAGCCAAAAGAAATGCTGCCAGTTGTCGATAAACCGGTCATTCAGTACATCGTTGAGGAAGCGGTTGCTGCAGGAATTGAGGAGATTATTTTCGTGACGGCTATTGGAAAGCGCGCACTTGAAGATCATTTTGATCGAAACTTCGAGCTCGAGTATCGATTGGAGCAGAAAAAGAAATTCAAAGAGCTCGAGGCAATTGAAGCGGTGGGGAAGTTGGCAAAATTTGCATTCGTCCGTCAACAGAAGCCGCTTGGTGACGGCCACGCCGTTCTTGCGGCGGTTCCATTTGTCGGCGAAGATGAGTCGGTTGCGATTTTCTTTGGTGACGACATTATCGACAGCGCAACGCCGGCGATTGGTCAGCTGATCGAAACATATAACGCGCAAAAAGGGCCGGTTATCGCGCTGCAGGAAGTTCCAAAGGAATCGGTATCAAGTTACGGCGTTATTGATGGAAAACAGGTGAGCGATCGCGAATGGAAAATTGCAAAGTTCGTGGAAAAACCAAAACTCGAAGACGCGCCATCGCGTCTGGCCTTTGTTGGTCGCGCGATTTTAACGCCAGAAATTTTACGACTGTTAAAAACACAGGAGCCTGGAAAGGACGGCGAAATTCGTTTAGCTGATGCATTCGGAACATACCTTGCACAAGGCGGTGCATTGTACGGCAATCAATTTACTGGCGACCGATACGACTGCGGGAACAAGCTTCAGTTTGTTATTGCACAAATCCAGATGGGACTAAAACACCCAGAAGTCGAAGAAGGACTGAAGGCATATTTGAAAACACTTCACGTCTAACATATGCAGATCAAACGTCTGTTCACGGGGTTTATCCTTTTTGCCACGCTCCTCACCACCGGCGCAGGATGTTTTGGCGGAAGCACTCCGGCGACATCGTCGAAAATTACGCTCAACGTCTGGGGCGTGTTCGATGACGCGGATTCGTGGAAAACGTTAATTGAGAAATATCACGCGCTTCACCCAAACGTAACCGTCGAATATACGAAGCTTCGATTTGAGGAATATAAAGACGAACTTATTCGCGCGATTGCTGAGGGGAAAGGCCCAGACGTCATGGCGGTACACAATACCTGGCTTGGTGGATTTACCAATTTACTTGCACCAATGCCAGACGCTGTGAATGTGACGCATTTGGAAACGCAGGGAACGTTGCGGAAAGAATCTGTGCTCGTTGCGACGTCAGAAAGCACGATGAGCATGAAAACGTTAAAGTCGAATTTTGTGCCTGCAGTGGTAGACGACGTTGTGATGCCATATGTGAAAGATGCGAAGTCTGACCCTGTCGACAAAATTTTCGCGTTGCCAATGGCGATGGATACGCTCGCGCTGTTTTATAACGAAGACATGCTCAATGCTGCGGGAATTCCGCAGCCACCAGCAACATGGAAAGATTTTCAAGAAGCAGTAAAGACGTTAACGAAAATCGATGCTGCCGGAAAAGTGACACAGTCGGCTGTTGGTATGGGGACGTCAGAGAATGTTGAGCGCGCGCCAGATATTCTTTCCGTCCTCATGATGCAAAACGGTGTGCAGATGGTTGATGACCGTGGTCGCGTCACATTAAACGACGTACCGAACGGATTCTCGCGCGAAACGCCTCCTGGAGTGCAGGCCGTGCAGTTTTATACAGACTTCGCAAACCCAACAAAGGAGGTATACACGTGGAACGACACGATGCCATCGTCTCTTGATGCATTTGTAAACGGTCAAACCGCAATGTTCTTGGGCTACAGCTACCATTTGCCAATTATTCGCACGCTTGCACCAAAACTGAACGTCGCGGTATCGGCATTGCCACAAATTAGCACTGGCGACGCGACGCAGCAGGTAAACTACGGAAATTATTGGGCAGAGGGCGTGTCGAAAGATTCAAAGCAGCAGGACTACGCATGGGATTTCATCTTGTTTGCGACCGACGAAGCAAACGTGACGAGCTTCCTTTCTGACGCAAAAAAACCGACAGCATTGCGTTCACTCGTGGCGAGCCAATTGAATGACGAAGACTTAGGTGTCTTTGCTGCCCAGCTGTTGACGGCAAAGACGTGGTATCGCGGACTCGATGTTGATGCAGAGGAGAAGGCGATGAATCAGCTTATTGATGATTTCCTGGCTCGAACATACGGCGACGATTCCCAGAAAGCCGTCGATAACGCCGCTCGGGTTATTGCGCAGACGTATTTGTAACAGAGGTGATTCGGCGCGTGCTATACTTTCCCTATATGTTTCGCGCGTTGAAATTTGCTCTTGCAAGTGGTGTTCTGATGTCAGTGTTTGGTGTTTTTTTGAACGCGGTACCGG
>CAYROW010000060.1:0-3453 GCA_964425965.1 uncultured Gammaproteobacteria bacterium | reverse complement strand
TTCATTGGTACGGCGAGCGAGGTGTCGCAGGAACGACGACGTAATAAGCGAACTTGGATACATTTTTTGCACCCGTAGCTCAGTTGGATAGAGCATCAGATTGCGGATCTGAGGGTCGTACGTTCGAGTCGTGCCGGGCGCACCACAAAACACCGTTATTTTCCCCAGGACGTTGTCAGAACATTGCGCATTGCCTCACCGTACGTTCTAGTACGCCTCGGCAATTGCTCATTTTCTTCCTAGCCCTGAGAAAAATAACGGTGTTTTGCATTCAAAAACCATGTCGTTAGACATGGTTTTTTGATCTTACTTCTTCTTCACTCCGCCCTTTGGTTTCTTCTTGTCTTTCTTCTGAGCGTTATTTCCCTTTGCCATATCATTGTTAAGTAAATGATGTTTCTATTATGCCACAACTCTGACTACGCACGACGAATGACTGATGTGCCCACAAGACTTGCAACAAATAACCCGACAGCGCAGAGAACAATAGTTCCACCGGTCGCGAGATCGAAGGAATACGACAGTCCAAGTCCAAGAAGAACACTCAGCAAAGAAACAATAATCGCAATACTGATCGTTGTTTTGAACCCGCGATTATACTGAGTCGCCGTAAGAACAGGAACGACCATCAAGGCACCAACAAGGAGAATACCAACGACCCGCATCGAAACAGCAACCATTCCGGCCGTGAGTATCGCAAGAATCATGCTTGAAAACGTCACGTTCACTCCATTTGCTCTTGCGACGTCTTCGTCAAAGGAAAGGAGAAAGAACTGCGGGTACATCTTCAACACTATCCCCACAATAATCACACCTAATCCACCAATCATCCACAGGTCTTCCACTGTCACCGTCGTAATACTCCCAAACAAATACGCGAGCACTCCCCCGTTAAACTTCCCCACCGCACTCATCGCGACAACGGCGAATGCAAGACTTCCCGAAAGAAAGAGTGCTAACACCGCCTCGCCGCCAAATTTCCCAGACAATCGAAGTTTTTCGATGCCGATCGCAACGACGACTGAAACAACGATCGCTGCAAGAATCGGATTCACGCCAAGAATAATGCCGATCGCAACGCCAGCTAACGATGCGTGCGACAACGTGTCGGCAATAAGAGCGTATCGACGAACCGTAAGGAATGTTCCAAGGATCGGCGCAACAGTGCCGATGATTATGCCGGCAATGAGCGCACGCGTCAGAAAGTCGTAAGCGAAAAAATCTGCAACCATATTAGTCTTTTTTTCCGTAGTACCACGCTGCGGCAAACGTCGAAATTGGAACAGCAATGACGAGCGATGTTCCGCCAACGAGCGCACGAACAACCTCCTCCATCACATACTCCGCGTTCAAGATAACCCACAACGGCGGCCCTCCGTTTACCGCGAACAATAGAAATAGCGGGAATGAAGCGCCGGCGTAGGCCAGAGCAAGCGTATTTACCAAACTCGCAATATGTTCTTTTCCCACTCGGAGCCCACGCTTGTACAGCTCCTTTCTCGTCAGCGATGGATCGGCAATTCCAATTTCCTCTACTGCCGCAACCTGCGCCGTCGTCACGTCATCGAGCACACCAAGTGTACCGATGATCATTCCACCAAGAAGAAGGCCTTGAAGATTCAGGGACGGAAGAGATCCGATCTGAAGATAGACGGCTTCTTCGGTTCCTGACCCAGAAAGCTTTGCGAGGAAGACGGCGATCATGGAAAATGCGACAGCGCCAATCAACGTGACGAGCGTTGCGCCAAGAGAAATTCCACTGCGCTTGTTTACGCCGTGCGCAAGAAGAATAGAGATGACTGCAATCGAAAACGCGCCAATGACACTCACGACAAGCGCATCATGTCCGGAGATGATTGCTGGAATAACGCCAAATGCGAGAATACCAAGGCTTGCCGCGAGACCGAAAAGCGATGTGAATCCGCGAATACCACCAAAAAGAATCGCGAGGAGAAAGAACACCACTAAACCAATCAACACACCAGGAATGCGAAGCTTGTCGAGAATAATGTAGCCAGGTTGTTCGGGAATAATGCTCTTCGTCACAATAACCGGGTCGCCAACCTCAAGCTTTTGCTGCTCGAAGGCGTTTTTCGTCGTCGCGTACTCAATCATCTCGTCTTTACCGGCATCAGGGCCATTGTCCAAATGAACGTTCACGCGCTGAAATGATTCGTTAAACGCAGGATCAGGATTCTCGCCTTCGCTGAAAATGATCGTAACTCGACCGATGTAATAAAGTGATTCCGCATGAACAATAGTTGGAATGAAAAAAAACAGTGCAAAAAGCAAGACCTGGCCCCATTTTGGAAATTTAATGCCCATAGTGTTCCATTTTATGCATAACATCGTCTGGATGGCCGTGGCAGACGAGATGCCGATTCAAACAGAATACCCGCTCCACTTGGTGCGCAATGGCATCAGTATCATGAGAAACAAGAACAATCGTAAGCCGTTTTTCATCGTGGAGTTTTCGAAGAAACGCGTAGAACTCTTCTTGACTCCCAGGATCAATCGCCGACGTTGGTTCGTCGAGGAACAACGCATCAGGGTTGCCCGCTAATGCCCGAGCAATCATTGCGCGTTGTCGCTCGCCACCAGAAAGCGTGCCGATTCGACGATGAGCGAGATGAGAAATTCCCGTTGTCTTCATCGCGTCGCGAATACGATGATCACGGTCGTGCGGCGATTTTGCGTCGAAGATTCCGCTCGCAATAACCTCGTGGACGGTTGCCGGAAATGTCATCTCGCCACTACTGGAACGCTGAGGAACGTAGCCGATCTTCGATTTTGGGATCTTCACCTCAACCGTACCGCCGCTCGGAGTCGCAAGACCGAGTAATAATCGAAGTAGCGTTGTCTTTCCCCCGCCATTCGGCCCAATAATACCGACGTACTCGCCACGGCCAATGGCAATCGAAATGTTCGACAAAATATCTTTGCCGTCGATCCGATACGAAACATCGTGCAATGAAAGAATCGGCACTATTCCGTGCATACCATTGCCGTTTTAAGCTTGGCTAAATTCTTCTCCATGATACCAGGGTATTCCAAGCGTTCAGACTCTTCCGACGACAGGCTTTCGATAGCATCAAGCACGTCGCTCTTCGCGCCAGTTTCGCTGGCGAGCGTCTTTGATAGCGCGTCGCTCGTCAGCTCCTCGAAGAACACCGTTGTGATGTGATGCGTACGGATCAGATCCGTGAGCTCAACGAGCTTCGACGACGAAGGCTCATTCTCTGGCGAGAATCCCGCGATCCCGTACACGGTGAATCCATAGCGCTTCGCAAGGAATCCAAAGGCGTCGTGCGAAGAGACGATCTCGGAGACCTGGCATGAAGCAAGACCGGTGCGATAGTCATCATCGATTCCCTGCAAAACCGCGACCTTCTTTGAGACATTGTCGCGAATCACATCGGCATTCTTCGGATCGATGAGCTCAAGCTGACCGCC
>CAYROW010000059.1:0-3631 GCA_964425965.1 uncultured Gammaproteobacteria bacterium | reverse complement strand
CCCTTGCGAGAAACGGATTTTGAGTCCGTCGCGTATACCATTCCGCCACCGCGGCCTACGCGAGTGAGAGTCTATCACTCTCGCGTTTCTCGGGCAAGATCATTTTTGCTCATTCTCTTAATACGGTATACTCTAGCAGAATCTTTCACTGGTTCGATTTGCCTATGTCAATCGAGGAACCAACCGTCGACCTTCTTCCAAAACCGTCCCCAATCCTGTCTGAGCGTCAGGCACGGGCGAAGATTGGCACTGTCACGAAAATGCTCAGCATTGGCGCGGTGCTTTTGGTTGCGGCTGGCGCATTTGCAAGTACAAGAATTTCTCGAACAACGGCGGAAGAGCCGGAGGCTGCGAACGGATTCTCGCTTTTTTCTTCGCTCCGTCGTTTGGTGACCGCTCCTGACAAAGCGCTGAGTGGCGAAGATAGCGACCGTATTAACGTGTTGTTGCTTGGCATCGGTGGTTCGGGACATGATGGTCCAGAACTAACGGACACGATGATCTTTGCAAGTTATAAACCATCAACAAGCGACGTAGGGATGATTTCCATTCCTCGCGATTTAACGGTGAATATTCCTGGATACGGATACCGCAAAATTAACGCCGTGAATGCGCTTGCGGAAATGGATTCGTCTGGAAGCGGAATGACTGCTGCGGCAAATACCATTCACGACATTCTTGGGCAGACCGTTGATTACACGATTAAGGTCGATTTCCACGGATTTGAAGATATTATCGATGATGTCGGTGGTGTTGATGTGTATGTTGATACGTCGTTTACGGATAACACATACCCACTTGACGACGAACTCGGGAGTGTCAAAACAATTTCCTTTACGCAGGGTTGGGCAACGATGGACGGGAAGACTGCACTTGAATATGCGCGATCACGTCATGGTGATAACGGCGAAGGATCTGATTTTGCACGTGCAGCGCGTCAGCAGAAAATTTTGCTTGCATTGAAAGACAAGGCGCTTTCATTGAATGTTTTATTGAATCCTGCAAAGCTCAACAAAATTCTTTCAACCATCCGCGACAACGTTCATACGGACATGAGTATTTGGGAAATGATGCGGTTGGCGGAGTACATTCCAAAAATTAATCGTCAGGCAATTGTGATGCGTGTGCTCGACTCTGCGCCAGGAAGCCCGTTGTATTCCACCATGATCAATGGCGCCTATGTTATTTTGCCGAGAAATGAGGACTGGAGCGATTTAAAGCTCATCGCAAAGAATATTTTTGACAGTACAAATGTTTCAACTTCGCAAGCGGCAGCGTTGCCGGAAAAGCCTTCAGCAGCCGACGATATTCGAATTGAAATTCAAAATGGTACAAGCACAACCGGACTTGCGGCCCGCACAGCTGAGCTTCTCGAAAGTTCTGGGTTCACCATTGCTGTTGTGAGTAATGCTGATGTTCGGAACTATCCGAAGACGATGATTTTTGATTACACCAACGGGAAGAAAGCCGAGGAGCTTGCTTCGCTACAAAAGTATCTGGATGCTGATGTCGTGATGACGCCGCAGGGCTATCTTTCTTCTGATGCTGTTGTGCCAGATTCTTTGGGATCGGTTCCTGATCGAAGCGGCGCGGATATCGATTTTCTGATTATTATTGGGGAGAACGGGACGAATCTGGTCATGCGCTAGGACGCGGATGGTCATGTAATCGACAATATCAGGCCTCGATGGTACTGTTCGGCTTCTCTTTCCTTATGAGTCAGCCTCCAAAAATTGCGATTATCGGTAGAACGAACGTGGGGAAGTCCTCGCTTTTTAACCGCATGGTCGAAGAACAAAAGTCACTTGTGAGTACGGTTGCCGGAACTACCCGCGATCGATTCGAAGCTGATTGTGTTTGGCGTGCTCAGGTGATGCGGTTGGTTGATACAGGCGGTTTGAACGTTGAGCGAGCTGATGAAATTGAACGGAATATTGTCGAGCAGGCAACGATTGCGATTGAGGAAGCGGATCTCATCTTCTTTGTCGTCGACATGATGGTCGGGCCGACACCGGCGGACTTGGATATCGCAAAGCTTTTGTTCCAAAAGAAAAAGCCCGTACTCGTTCTTGGCAACAAGGCGGATACCTCGGCACTTCGCGCGCGAGCTGACGGAAAGGATTGGTTGTCGTGGCCGCTTCCTCGTCCGATTTGTGTGTCTGCAAAACAGGGAAGTGGTGTCGGCGATGCGCTTGATGCGGCGCGCGAGAAACTCATTGCTATTGGAAAACCGCCGCAAGATATTTCGAATGTCGCAACCATGCGTGTTGCGGTGCTCGGCGAACCGAACGTTGGAAAGTCGACGTTGCTGAATGCGCTTCTTGGTCAGAAACGTTTTATCACCGCGAACATCGCGCACACCACGCGCGAGCCAAATGATGCGCCACTCACACGAAACGATAAGAACTATTTGTTTATCGACACTGCCGGCATTCGTCGGAATGCCACGATCCGCAACGCTGGGCTCCATTTAGAAGCACAGGGTGTCACGCGAACGATCGAAATCTTGAAGGAAACAGACGTTGCGTTGTTTGTGCTTGATGTGAAAAAAGGAATCACTGCGCACGACAAGCATCTCGCTGGCATGTTGGCTGATGCCGGTGTGAGTGTGATTATCGTCGCGAATAAATGGGACTTAGTGGAATCAAAAACGCCGAACACCATGAACGACGCTGAGCGCTATCTTCGTGGATTATTGCCGCACCTCAAATACGCTCCAATCGTTTTTGTTTCTGCGCTCCATGGTGAGCGAACGAACGTGCTGTTTCATGCGATTGATACGGTGTTCCAGAGCCGCTTTGTGCACTTGAGTGATGCAGAAACCAAGGCGTTTATTTCTCAGGCTATCGTTAAGCACAAGCCAAGCAAAGGGAAAGGCGTGAAACATCCACGCATTACGAGTTTTTATCAGGCTGGCGTGAATCCGCCGATGTTTTTACTTACCGTGAACTTGTCGCGCGAAGATTCGCTCGCGGATTCGTATTTGCGATTCATTGAAAATATTTTGCGCGAAAAGTATCAGTTCATCGGAACGCCGATCCGCATTCGCGTTTCTGCGACTCGCAAGTCACACACGACGTATGGCGACTAGCGTTACTCTTATTGTTGGTTTAGGTAATCCAGGAAAGGACTACGAGCGCACTCGGCATAATGCTGGGTTCATGGTTGTTGATGGATTTGCCCGAGTAAAGGGATTGAGTTGGAAGCATGAACCAACATTGCGATCGATGATTGCTGAAGGAAACGTTGACGGCCAGAAGATGCTTCTTGTAAAACCGACGACATACATGAATGCTTCGGGAGAGGCGGTGCGTCTGGTGATGGATCGATTCCACATTCCCGCAGATTCAGTTGTGGTTGTTTCTGACGACGTTGCGCTTGCGCTCGGGACACTTCGGGTTCGCGCAGAAGGTGGTGCTGGTGGGCATAATGGATTGAAGTCTATTATTCAGCACATTGGCTCGCAGACCTTTTGGCGAGTAAAAGTTGGCGTCAATCCACCGCCGGAACATGTTTCCCTCGAAACGTACGTTCTGAACCGGTTCATGAAAGAAGAGCACGGCGTCATCGATCGTGCCGTTGCAAAGGCTGTTGAGATCCTTGTGGCTATTCCAGAATCGTTGAAAACAAC
>CAYROW010000058.1:0-3726 GCA_964425965.1 uncultured Gammaproteobacteria bacterium | reverse complement strand
TCACTGAGTTCTCCCTCGAAATCTGGTGGATAATCTGGAAGAAACACCTCAGGAATATGCGCACCATCCCGTTGCAATCGAGCAGTCGCAATCTGCAACTTTACATTCCATGACTCCAAGTCCATGAGATACTTTCGCGCATCTTTTGGAGTTAAACGCTTCTCGCGAGCATGCTGAAAAAGTTTTGCGATTTCAAACTGGATATCATCAATCGCGTCATACGCGGCAACGTAAGGCGGCAAACCGATCCGTGGCACCTCTTGTAAATATTCAGGATCCTCAATAAACGCGCTCCTGTCCATTGGACGAGTCGCTGGTACGCGGTATTGTTCTCGTTTGCTTAGCGGCGTCTCTGAAGGCAGATGATGCGAAACGTTTGCGATAACACGAACTTCGTTTACATGATCCGCATCACCGCGCGGCGAAACGTACGTCATGTCCACATGAAAACCACCTTCTCCTACAACAAGAAACACTTTTGGAACCTGGCAGCCATGAGCAGTGAGTCGCGACTTCACCAAACGAATCACCTGCGTTCCGGCTTCAAAAGAAGACTCCTGCGACGAACAAATCTCCAAAACCCGCTTCGAATCTTTTGCAACGCCACTCAGTACATCCAATACATCTTCGAGCGTTCGCTGTTCATCCTTCAAGGAAAGATCTGTTTCAAGGCCGTCAAAGACACTGATAAACGGTACAAACGATCCATTTTCCATCCATAACCCCTCATGTGCCGCCTTTGCTTCGCCGAGATTCTGCGCGAAAGCATGACGCATTTCTGCAAGAGTGTCTTTTGCCTGATTTCCTTGAAATCCTCGGAATACTTGAGCTAACGAGTCTCGCCGAAACCTGGCAAGCTCCCTATTCCGAACAAAATCGTTAAAACGATCTTGGTATGCAACGGGAACAAGTAAAACATCGGCGAAATCTCCATCTATGATTCCTTCCGGATCTGGCAAAGCGCGCTCAATACGATCGAAAAGTTTTTTGAACGCGCGAATGTGGTATGGAAGAAGTTGCAACGGCACAGAGATAAACGCGTACGGCAACGCACGCTGTAGTCGCGGGTGAAATTTTATAATTGTTGTGATGCTTTTTAGTGCATCAGAAACATCCTTCAATACTTGATAACGCTCTGCATTCTGCTCTGCAGTTCCATGAAACAGGTGTTTGTAGAGCTCGCCACTGAGGATACTTTCCACGTCGTCGATACGACCTTCACGAAGATAAGCAAGAACTTCATCTTTAATTTCACGAAAAGCCTTTTGTTGCGTCATTGCGTCTTTTCGCTCATGCAACGGACGCTGCAATAGCGACATATCCGGTCCTTCTGCGTCGGCGATTCTTACCAATCCTTCATTAATCAAATGTTGCATTTCGTGCTGAATGATTCTATCGGCACTCATGTCGCTCTCTTTTGGTCGCTCACCGCGCCGAACGATAAGTGGGATCTCTCGATTCGCAACAACAATGTATTCCGCCCGATGAAACCGTCCGCCGCTTTGCGCATCTCCAGTTTTTTCTCCGTATACGGCGTTATAGTCTCGATCATTTGCAATATACAAAACAAAAAAACCATGAAGGCGCTCACAAAAAACCTTTCCACGGGGCATTGTCCGTGCAAGGTCTTCATACAACAAATGACCAAGGCCTTCTGGCGTATCCGGAATGTCGCGCATCCTACCTGATCGCACAAGTAGGCTGTAGACACTGTCACTGTCTTTTACATTCCGCTGAAAACGCTCCGCGACACCCGAGCACAACTGAAGAAAACGTTGATCAACTTCGTCAGGTGAAAAGTCAATCGACTCGAGCAGTCCTTCCATCGTTGGCTTACGAGAATTATTTTGAAAGTATTCCTCAACATCAACCGCAGCATACGCCATGCGAATCCTCGACCACATCGTGTCCTCTATTCCTCGCTCAGCACGAGACGTTCGCTCAGCGTCGCCTTGAAATTTCAACTCCCTTAACACATTCGCGTCTTGCGTATGCTGCGTCATGTCATTCGGAGCATGTTCCGTGGATTGCCCAAATAGCTTCATATCATGGTGAAGTATACGCGATCTACCGCTGACGCTGCCGCTTTGACTTTTTCTTCATCTCTACCAGCTCCTTCGTTAGCAGCGCGATTTCGTCGCGGAGAATCGCTGCGGTCTCGAAGAGTAAGTTTGCTGCGGCTTTGTCCATTTCAATTTCCTTCTCACGAATCGCCTCCTCAATCTCCACCGGCGTTGCGCCAATTTCGATATCGAGGATTTTCGACGTATCGGCTTCGAAGTTCCTGTCGAGCTCCGCGCGAATATCTTTAATGGTCTTGATGATTGTTTGCGGCGTGATGCCGTGTTTTACGTTATACGCAATTTGGATATTGCGACGGCGCTCGGTCTCCTTCAGTGCTCGCTCGAGAGAACCGGTCATTTTGTCGGCATACAAAACAACTAAGCCATTCACGTTACGTGCCGCGCGACCGATCGTTTGAATTAACGATGTTTCCGATCGCAAGAACCCTTCCTTGTCGGCATCAAGCACGCCGATGAGCGAAACTTCTGGAAGATCGAGACCTTCACGGAGAAGGTTCACGCCAACAACGACGTCGTACACACCGCGACGAAGCTCTGAAAGAATGGTAATACGATCGAGCGTTTCAACATCAGAATGCAAATACGCAACCTTCATGCCGCCCTCCTTAAGGTATGTCGTTAAATCCTCCGCCATCTTCTTTGTGAGTGTTGTGACAAGTGCACGCTCGCCTTTTGTGACACGATCTTTAATGCGCTCGATAATGTCAGCGACCTGGCCTGGGAACTCCGCAGTTTGCGTTACCGGCAACACAAGCGTTTCTGGATCAACCAATCCCGTTGGACGAATAATCTGCTCAACGATCTTTTCCGATGTTTCCTTTTCCACTACGCCTGGCGTTGCCGAAACATACACGGTTTGACCGATCGTTTCATCGAACTCTTGGTATGTGAGTGGTCGATTGTCCTTTGCGGATGGAAGGCGGAATCCAAAGTCGACCAACGTTTGTTTTCGCGCTTGGTCACCAGCAAACATTCCACCGATTTGTGGAAGCGTGACGTGCGATTCGTCGATAATGGTTAAGAAATCTTTCGGGAAGTACGACAGTAATGTATGCGCCGGTTCGCCAACGCGACGGCCATCAAAATGCCGAGAATAGTTTTCAATCCCACTGCAATACCCAACGTTCCGAATCATCTCAATGTCGTAACGCGTGCGGCGCATGAGACGCTCCGATTCTAACAACTTCCCTTCCTTCTCAAATTCTTTTAATCGATCTGCAAGCTCTGCCTCAATGTCGCGAATGGCGCGTTCGCGTTCTGCGCTATCGGACATGAAGTGCTTTGCCGGAAAGAACCATGCGTCTTCATTCTGCGCAATAATTTTTCTTGTTACTTTATTCAACGCAAAAATCTCACGCACTGCGCTACCTTCAATCACGATGCGATACACCGTTTCGTCGCTCGGCGGCATCACCTCGATGACGTCGCCGTTTGCGCGGAAATGACCGCGGGTTAAATCAGCATTCGTTCGCTCGTACTGCATTGCGACAAGTTGGCGCAAGAATTCTGCGCGATCGATCCTATCGTTTACACGCAAATGCAGCACTTCGCGTTTGTACGCCTCTGGCGAACCCAAACCATAAATACACGACACCGAAGCAACAACAATCACATCACGTCTCGACAGCAACGATTGCGTTGC
>CAYROW010000057.1:0-3789 GCA_964425965.1 uncultured Gammaproteobacteria bacterium | reverse complement strand
AAAAAACAAGACCCGCCCGACGTTTCCGTCGGGCGGGAGTTCTCGTGGTGGCCCTTCAGGGCATCAGTTCACTGGCTGGGAGGCGGCGGCGCGCCCGGGGGCGACACCGGCGGAAGGCCGATCGGCTGAGTGGTACCATCGGGCATCTTGCGGATGAGCTCGCTCACCTTCCACTCCAGCTCCCCTCCGGAGAGACCAGAGTGGTAAGGAGCGAGCCACTCACTGGCGAGCGTGTCGATGGCCTGACGACGAACGGGATCCACCTGCAGACGCTCGAGGATGTGGGCACCGCGATCGTGCATCTCGACGAGCGAGACGTCGATGGACTGGCTCTGCCACGGGGCGAGGAACGTGAACCCCGTCGCGCCGGACACCGTGTCGTACGCCCCGGAGAGGAGCGAGAACACCGTGGTGGCGCCCTGGGGAACGTTGCTGCCGGGGGGCGGGAACAACGGATCGAGCTTCGTGCGCGCGCGGCCGAGCCACTGAGACTGGTCGCCATTCTTGGCCTGGACCCATTGGTTCGCCGCCCAAGTGTAGGAAGCGTCCGAGTAGTGGCCACCCCACGGCCAGTCCTCGGGCATCGGGCGGATCCGCTCGATGAGCTCGGTGGACGTGGGCGGGGGCGGCGGCGGACCCGCCGAAGCGGCGGCCGCTCCCACGTCCTCGCACTCGGCGTAGGCCTCCACGTCCGTCGTCGAGCAGGAAGCCGCAGCTTCCCAGTACGCGGTGGTGCCCGTGAGCACCGTGGCGACTTCGGGCGCCGAGGAGTCGAGCTTGGTGAACGTGATCCCGTGGAGCGGGAACGAATTGCAGCCGAAGGTCTTCATCCCCTCGTAGGCCGGATCACGGCTGAAATCGGTCTCCATGGTGTCCATCTCGCCGTCGCTGTTCGTGTCCGTCAGGTAGAACGAGGCCACGCTGATGAACAGGGCGTCCGTACAGCCCGGGGTGGTCGAATAGAATTCGATCGTCCCCCGGTCGTCGGATTGGAGAGCCGCCACGGCGATGATCGTGCCGTCGTCGGTATCGAGGATCTCCTCGTACGACGGAATTCCTGCGTTCACCACGGTACCCGAACCGCTCATGATCCCGAGCCCGTGACCGGCATCACCGGTACCGGAGAAGGACATGAAGAGCTCGAGGTCGGTGCTGGAGCAGACGACGCCGCTTCCCAGCACCGGATCCGCCTCGACAGTGAGCGGCCCGGCATACCAGACGCCCACGACTTCTTCGGCACAGACGTCCGACAGGGGGTCGGCCGACGACTCGCAGGCATTCACGTACAGACCCGAGGTATCATCCTCGTGGAAATTCGGGTAGTAGCACGCCCGCCAATCCGTCTCCGGCAGATCGTAGTTGGGACGCGAGACCTCGTCGTAGGCGTCCGGATAGTAGTACCCGGCGTCATGACAGGTGGTGAGCGACGCGCAGTTTCCCCCGCCGTACTCGGTGGTGACGAACTCCACCACTTCGCAGCAGCACGTTTCGTAGTCGGGTTGGAAGTCGGGATCGCACGACTTGCTGCCGCTGTCCGGACATCCGACCAGGTTCATGGTGCACGCCACGAGGGCGAGCACGTAATTGTAGGACTTCACGTTTGTTCCATGCGTGGCTCTGCGGGATGCATAAGACCAGGCGCCGAAAGACTATATCAAAAAAGTGTTTTTGTCAAAGCAAAAATGCAGAGAAATCCGACAAAAAATACACCCGCCGAAGCGGGTGCATTTTTGGTGACTCCACGGGGAGTCGAACCCCGGTTACAGGCTTGAAAAGCCCGTGTCCTAACCATTAGACGATGGAGCCGTCTTTTGAACGGGGATAGTGTACCAAAAAATCAAATTTCGTCAAAAAAATGACGTCAGCTACCTCACCTTCATCCCAATCGACTCTGATCGTGCACGCTTCATTTCACGAATGCGATCTGTATGCTCACGACTTTCCGCGAGGAGACTTTCAACCCACGCATCCAGTGCGGCTTGATCTCGGTCATCAAGATCATACATATACATTCGACCGAGCCGAATCTCTTCCGGAATTTCCGCCAATCGTGCCTCACGCTGAATAACTTCTGTATCGCCAAACGTGTCAGCAATCTGCCGACCGGTCATGAGGTGGTCATTCTTTGCTCTCGCCATATTGAAATACTATACAATATCACCATCTATGCCCCCAGCTTTTGAAGCTCCGAGTCACGAATCCATCAGACACGAGCCGATGACAAACGATCTCCTCGACTTTTTCACGTTTTTCGATACCCACCAGAAGGACACTCATCCAAAACAAGGAAAACGAGCATCCTTCTATGATGAAAGCGTTTCAGAACTCTACGGGAAAACAACCATACAGTTCCATGTTCGTTTCACCCTCGAAACCGTCACGGACATTGCACATCAAGAACATAATGCATTAACGCTGTCTGTCTTTGGACGGTGCCCGTTACACGAACTTCTTGAAAATCTTACAGACTCTCAACGCCACATGATCACCGATGGCGATCCAGATGTTCGCCTTGACGAATCATGGACAATACTTCTCTCAATACAGGCGAACTGGGGCAATGCTCACGATGCGCCTTCCGCAATGCACCTCGAGTCATCGACCGATGTACGCCCAACAATACAGGACCAAGACGATGACGATGCTTTTTTCATGGACGCTCCGAATGCTATTCCAGAAGACCTCCTTCGCCGAATCCTCAAAGCCACTCAAAAGCGCTATACGCAAAACCGGTAAACGATCCTATTGCTAAACTTTTGCTCGCTCGAGAATTCCAGACTTATACAGTTCGAGTAACACGAGGAATCCCGCAAGAATCGCTGGGCCGAGAATAAAACCAATAGGACCGAACGCATTCAAGCCTCCGAGCATCGAAAGCAAAATGAGGAGCGCATGCATTCGCGTTCGACTGCCGACAATGAACGGCTGAATGAAGTTATCGATGAGTCCGACAACGCACATTGACCACACCAACAAACCAATACCCTGCGGAACATGACCTGACAAAAAGAGATATGCGACGGCAGGAAGCATAATCATCGACGTGCCGAGCATTGGAACTTGCGCCGCGATAACGACGAGTCCAGCCCAAATAAGCGCACCAGGAACACCGAAAAGTGACAGTCCAATGCCCGCAACAACGCCCTGAACAATCGCAACAATCAACGACCCAAACACCACACCACGCACCGTTGCAACGAGGCGATCAGTAATACTTTTATCGATCGCGGTGCGCAACGGACTAAGTGCAATGAGTTCTGCAATAATTTTTTCCCGATCAACCAAGAAGAAGTACAAAGCAACAAAGAAAATGAACGTTTTGAACACGATGTCCGCCGAGCTCGCAAAGATTGTCCCGATGTTGTGCACAATCCACAACGCAATGTTGCGAAGAATCTCGCCAAGATCAATAAGCGCGATTTGCGAAACAAGAATACTCGGCAATGCACTCACAAGCGGCAACGATCGAAAATCGAACGCCTGTACCCACACCGGGTTCGCCAACGTGTCCTGCACAATCTCAACCGCTTGATCTGCCGCAACAAGAATAAGCGTCGCGAGCGGAATAACGACCGCTGACAGCACGAGGAGAATCATGATGAGCGCCGAAATCTTTGGGTGCCCCGTCCAATGGCGAACGTGGCGCTCAAGCGGCGTAACAAGGATTGCCGCGATTCCCGCCGTAAGCAAAACAATAATGAACGGTTCAAGCACTTTCCAAAACAAAATACTTACTCCGGCAAACAGTATGAGGAAAAACCACTTCGCAATGTGCTGATGGTTAAATGT
>CAYROW010000056.1:0-3873 GCA_964425965.1 uncultured Gammaproteobacteria bacterium | reverse complement strand
CTTTGCGAATTAATCGCGTGGGCGAGCCTGGGAAACGGAGATCGTGCGACCACCGAAATCGGTCTGGTCGAACATCTTCACTGCATTTTCCTGCTCTTCAGGTGTGTTGAATTCGACGAAGCCGAATCCACGCTTGCGGCCGGTTTCCTTCTCGATTGGGAGGAAAACAGAGACCACTGTACCTGCTGCGCTGAAAAGTGCCTTGAGTTCATCTTCGGTAGCTGCATACGGGATGCCGCCGACGAAAACGCGTGCGTTGTCTGCCATAATGGCTTAGTTACTTCTCCAGTGCCGTTTCCCTGCTCCTCACGGAGAAGTAATGACGTCACGGATGCTTAGCGACGATACTATAGCATAAATACCCTTTTCATGCAACACGCTTCCCGTATTTCCGCAGGCGAAGAGCATTCAAAACCACGGAAATCGAAGAAAACGCCATAGCACCGCCAGCGACCATTGGACTTAAAAAGCCCAACATTGCCAAGGGAATCCCAATAATATTGTACGCAAAGGCCCAAAAGAGGTTTTGACGAATAACCGCGTACGTCCCCCGTGTTAGTCGCAAAGCATCCACAACCGCCGTCGGACCGCCGGAAAGAACGACGACGTGCCCAGCCTCAATAGCAATATCCGTCCCCGACCCCATCGCAATCCCCAAATCCGCCTGTGACAGCGCCGGAGCATCGTTAATACCATCCCCCACAAACGCCACCACCTCCCCCTGTTCCTGCGCCTTCATCACTACATTTCGCTTCTCCCCCGGCTTCACCTCGGCAACCACGTCATCAATTCCCACGCGTTTCGCTATTGCTTTCGCTGCATCCGCATGATCCCCCGTCACCATCGTGGCCGCAATCCCCATCTTCTTCAGGTTCGCAATCGCCTCGATCGCTCCAGCACGCGGCTCATCTCGCAACGCAATTGCACCAATGCACTCCTTGTCCACTCCAACGAACACCACCGTCTTCCCTTCTGATCGAAGCGCCAACGCTAATGAGAGATCGGGGAGACGCATTCCTCGACCGCGCAAGAACAATTCTGTACCGACAGCGATATCGGTACCATCGACCGAGCCAAAAATTCCCTCGCCCGGCACCGCAGTCACACTCGGCGCCGATTTCACCGAAAGCGCCGACGCAGCATGCGCGATCGCGACGGAGATCGGATGTTCCGATAACGCTTCAACAACCATCGCTTTTGCGAGCACATCGTCTTTTAATGCTGCTTCAAACGGAAGCACATCAGTGACGACTGGTTTTCCCTCGGTGAGTGTTCCTGTTTTGTCGAAGAACACTCGAGTCACTCTTGATGCATGTTCAAGCGCTGTTCCATCCTTCACGAGCACACCACGCTCTGCGCCAACACCAGTTCCAACCAACACCGCAATCGGCGTTGCAAGACCAAGTGCACAAGGACAAGCAATAACGAGAATAGAAACCGCGCGAATCACCGCGACATCGATCGATTCGCCAGAAATAATCATGCCGATTAATACAAGAATCGATAGCACAATGACAATCGGAACAAACACACCTGAAATCCGATCCGCAAGCTTTTCGACTGGCGCCTTTTTTGTTTGTGCGTCCTCCACCATTGTCACAATTTGCGCGAGGAGTGATTGATCCATCGTTTTTGTGATCAAAACACGCAATGCGCCATCGATATTCACCGTTCCACCGATCACATCATCGCCTGTTACTCGATGAACAGGAATGCTCTCCCCCGTCACCATCGATTCGTCGATCGTCGTCGATCCTTGGAGAACCGTTCCATCGAGCGGAATCTTTTCCCCTGGCTTCACGAGAACAACGTCACGGATTTTGAGTGCGTCGATCGCGATTTCCTCAACATCATCGCCAACCACACGACGCGCCGTCTTTGGGGCGAGGGACAGCAGCTTCGTCATCGCCTCGCTTGCCCGGCCGCGGCTCTTTGCCTCTGCCCATCGACCGAGCAAAACAAATGCCGTAATCACTGATGCTGCTTCGAAATACACATCGCCTCCACGGAAAAGCTCAAACCAACTTAAACCAAGTGCCGCAATTGTTCCCAATGAAACGAGCGTATCCATATTCGCCTTGCCTCGCTTCAACAATGTGAATGTTGTTGCATGGAATGAGGCACCGAAAATAGCTACCACAATCGTGGCGAGTGCGGCCTCGATGTCGGCGGCTACCGGAATAGACGAGCCAACCATTGCGAGAACCAACACCGGAGTAGCAAACGCCGACGCCCAAAGCGCACGATGGCGTGCAACTGCGAGATCGGAAAAATGATGATGGTGCTCCTCCACCGGCACCGAATACCCGGCGTCAGCGACAGCCTTATGCAAATGCGCCATCGTCGCCTTGGATTCGTCGTATTCCACCGTCGCCTTCCCTGTCGCAAAGTTCACACCAGCATCTATCACTCCAGAAACGTCCTTCAAGGAACTCGCAATATTCACTGCGCATGAGGCGCAATGCATGCCAGAAACCGGAAATGTTGTTTTCATATTATTCTGTTACGACCATCGTGCCACGCACCATCCCCATCGAACAGCTAAACGGAAACGTTCCGGTTTTTGTTGGTGTAAACGCAATCGTATTTTCCCCTGTACGAATTGGTGACTGCACATTGAAGGCGTTCATCACCAACGTGCTTGCACAACCAAGATTCTTTCCCCCATATACTTCCCAATCAACAGGATACCCCTTTCGCACCGTAATCACGTCAGGGTTATATCCAAATGCAGATGCTTCCATTGTCACAAGTTGCTTTCCATTAACGAGTACCGGTGCAGCGACAGTTGTTTCTGTGGCGCCCACAAACGAAAATCCCTGCCATCCAAGAAGCGTTGCACCGTTTCCCACATTTGCAATCCCAAGAGCCACAACAAATGCACCGACACCAAAAGTAAGTCTCTCGAGCGCTTTCCCTCGGAAGGCCGATGTCGCGGCACCAAAACCGATCAATGCCGGAAGGGTACCAATCGCGAATGTCGTCATGATCACTGCGGCCTGAATTGGCGAACCGGTCGATAATGCGTACAGCTGCATCGACTGTGTGAATCCGCACGGCAAGAAGAATGTCAGCGCACCAAGAATCGCGGGAGCGAGTGGATTTTTGCTCTCAACAATGGAATGAATTCGATGTGAAAGGAACTTTGGCGGACGAATTGCGAGACCAGCAGGAAGAACATTGAGAAGGTCGATACCGATCCCAATCATCAAGAGCGCAATGACAACAATCAATACACCGTTCATTGTTGACGACAACACGAGTTGACTTCCAATGGCGCCAACCAATGCACCAAAACCGGCAAAGCCAATGAGACGCCCAACATTGAATGCGAAGTGCGGTCGCATCTTTGCGACAAACGTTGCTGACGCGTTTGATTGCGCCGCTTTCGACGAAAGCGCAACGAGGAATCCGCTCACAACGGCGGTACACGACGAGAACGATGCAACGATGCCAACGAGAAGTACCGCGACAAGCCCCTTGCCTGTCGCCTCCTCTGGCGCGTAATTGAGAATTCCAGTCGAAGTGAGAAGGAAAAAGATCAAACCGATCGCAACGACGGCAAGAATCAGCCGATCCCACGTAAAGACACGCGGTGTGATTGATGCGTTCGAAAACGTGTACCCATGGTGTTTCAGAACCCTCGTGCATTCCTCGGCAGTCATCGATTTCCCGTCCTGCATCGTAATATCAACCGTATTTGCTCCGGCTGATGCATGAACCTTCACCACACCCGGAAGCTTCTTCAACTCACGCTCGATAACAATCTCACAGCTCGCACAGTGCGTTCCCAAAACTGCAAAGTGAAAAATATTCGGCATACGTTTGCAAAGGCAAAGTTAAGTTTTGTCACTCGAGCAAATATATACAACA
>CAYROW010000055.1:0-3965 GCA_964425965.1 uncultured Gammaproteobacteria bacterium | reverse complement strand
CACCGCCATAGAAAAGTCTCGGCTTCGGCCGAGGCTTTTCTTTTATGGGGCTTCGCTGGGTTAGGTTTGGTAGAATAGAAAGTAATCACCCTACCGCTGTATTCGCGGCGCCGAACTATGCGGAAATATCTCAATGTCGTTGCGCCGATCGCGATTGTTATCGTCGCACAGCCGTTTGCGTCATTTCTTGCTCACTCCGCTGTTTCAGAAATTCCATTGTGGTCTATGCGGAGTTTTCTGTACCCCGCACTCGTTGTTATAGCGCTTGCAATACTTGGCGGTGTGGTTATCCATCCAATCGTAAAGCGCGTCCCGAAAACAAAAGCAGTCGCCAAATTTCCGTGGTACGTCCGCGTTACCATTCTTGCAACAATCTATTACGGGCTCATGATATTCATGGGCATTGCACGGGTAATGAATATTCGATACATCCCATAGGCGAATCTCGTGCTACGATAGATCTCATGAAAGCGTTAGTTTCCGAGGAACATCTTCGGACCGAGTCCCCTACTCTATAACCCTCTATGGCTGATCGCGAATCTGGTCCAGAACTAAGAGAAGCAGGACCTATCTCGCTTCGACGAACGGAATATGATCCGGTTTCCTCTGCACTCAAGGCTTTTGAGGGCGACGACGTTCGACAGGCTCGACGATGTTTACAGCGCGTCCTTTTTGGAGAACAAAACATGCATCCGCTTGATGTTCTAAAAAATTTACGTGTTCGACCCGACGGTTCACCGGTTACCGACGACATGCTCCGCACAAAATTCGAAGAGGGACTTTCGCGAGTGTCCGTCACAAGGCTCCCCGAAGATACCAACGAAACCTTCGAAGAAGCAGTTCGTGAAAAACGAGAAGAGGTAAAGGCGTCATTCGAGCGACTTCTCGCGGTTCTCCAAAGAGTTCCGCCAAGCGAGATTCTCCAATTCTGCAGCACTGAGCGCGGAAGAGATCCGTACTTCGCTGCGGCGCTTGGTCGTGCACGTCTCGAACTCGTCGGACGTTCATATAAAACGCTCCAAGATCTTGCTAGCGTTATTGCCGGCGTGAATCGTACCGTCTTTGGGCAAGATGGCTTTGACACGTATCGAGATATTGAACATCAGGGCATTGCGGGACAGGAAGTGCTTCGAACACCGAATACTGCAGGAAAAGGAAGCATCGTTGTACTCCTCGTACAAGATCCGAAGGGTTACCACATGGAATACGGAATCGATCCAAAATAGCGCCTGTACAAACAGCCTCGCAAGGGGTTGTTTTGTTTTTCCCATGCTGTACATTGAAGGCAAAGCCTAACCACTTCACTATGCAGTTTCGACATGCATCCCTCATTCTCTTCGTTGTCCTCCTTGGGACGGCGGTGCTTACCGCAATTGTGTTCGAACGGCAGCGTGAGCTCAACGAGCAACGCGCAGCGATCCTTGAAGACATTGGAGGATCAATCGATGTCCCGGATGCAGCGCCAACACCAGCACAACAGATTGATCCTGGAACCCTTCAGGCGAACCAATACTTGTCTACCACAACTGATCTCAATACCGACGGCGTTCCTGACACAATCTCTCTCGCGGTTACCGGCAATTCCGTTGAAGGCACAATAACGACCATCACCATCAACGGAACGTCGGCTGTGTTCCCGGGCACAAATCCTGAAGGATGGTTTGGCATTGTCGATATCAATACCGCAGATCACGAAAAAGAAATTGCTGTCAGCGATCTTGGTCCAAGCACAGACTATACAACCGGGTTCTATCGTTTTGACGGGTCATCAATTCAACTCGTCGGAACAACCCAGGGACGATACGAGGAGATTTCTTTTGCCGGAAACGGAATACTTACAACACAAACACGCGCAAAAATTCTTCAGACCTGGTTTTATGACGACCAGTTCTCTCTGAACGTGAACCATACGCTCGCACACGTCAGTCAGCACGTGTATCCGATCGATCCAACATCACCATCAGCCCACCTGACCATGCTCCAGGATCTCTCGCTCTATACCGATACCACCAAAGCGACAGACGCAATCGCGACCACGCTCAAAAAAGGCGAAGCCGTTCAATTTATTGGGTGCGATGATGTTGCGTGGTGCGAATTAAAGAGCGCGACAGGAATTTTGGGATGGTTTTACGTCGAAGACTACAGCACCATCGTTAAACCTGATGGAACACGGGTTCCAGCAGAAGAGGTCTTCGAAGGATTGTCCGCCGCCGATTAATCTATGAAATCCAATATCTTCACCGCACTCGATGGTTCTGGTATGCGCATCGCGGTTGTTGCAGCACGATTTAATCAGGAACTGACTGACGCCATGACGACCGATTGCGTCGATGCGCTTCGTGCCTGCGGCGTCGATGACGTCAACATCGTCACGGTTCGTGTCCCTGGAAGTTTCGAGCTCCCGGTCGCAGCCGCAATTCTTGCAGCGCAGCACGAATTCGACGCCATCATTTGTTTGGGCGTACTTATTAAAGGCGACACCAAACACGACGAATATATTGCCAACGCTTGCGCCAATGGCATTACACGAGTCTCTATTGATTACAAAATCCCCGTGCTCTTTGGTGTACTCACCACCGAAAATCGAGAACAAGCCGAAGTTCGTTCGCTCGGCGGACAGAAAAAAGGCTGGGAAGCCGGCATGAGCGCCATTGAAACAGTCCTCGCAATGCGAAACGTCGCAAAATAAAACCAAAACAAAACACCGATCATCTGGTCGGTGTTTTGTTGGCGGGCCACATGGGTTCAGTGCCAACGCTTACGAGGGTTTTCAAGGGGTATTCGGACGTTAGCCAGACGGCGAAATTGAGGCGGGTGGGTCGACCTTTCTTGAACAAGGAAAAAAGGGCTTCCGTGATCCTGCGTCAGCAGGCGGAAGCACCTTTGAAGAGAGGTTCGCTTGCCCCCAGGTGACGAGCCTGGAGACTTGGTATGGTCTGCGATCACATCTGATCCTTTTCGGTGCCCCGTGTGGGAAGCACCTAGAAAACCCATACGTTTCCAGAGATCCTTACAGGCAAACTATAGCAAAAAATAGTAAGTTTGCAAACTTTTTGAGCAAACGTAAAACGACCTCGCGAAAGGTCGTTTTACGGCTGGGACACATCCCTATGGGTCACTCCGATAAGAAATTGTCCTGGCGGGCCGCATGGGTTCAGTACCAAAATTATTCGTGTCTTTGAAGGGGTTTTCGAAGATTCTAATCCTAGCGTTTTTTAGGCACGTGGGTCGGGACTCCATCTAGTCGTACCAGAGCGTAAAGAGCGCGAGGTTATAGATAATCGCAAGTATGGCAAGGAAAACACAGGTTGGTAGAACTTTTCTGCCAGAGCTAATTTTCTTTCTTGAAATAATGAACGCCGCGATTGCGAAAGCGATCAAAAACCAAATAAGATAGTTTGCAAATACGCTACCCCACATATCTACAGGCACATTGTCATTCCCCATGGGCGAAGGCGGCAATTCGAGTGAAGAGAATGGAAATCCGGCCTTTGCGACACTTGGCAAATTCATTCCCCATTGATAAGTGGCTTCCTCCGCACTAATAAAGTGACGTGAAGCTATCCATGAAAAGAACAGTAGCCATTGACCAATGGCTGCCGTCAGTACCAGGAGTAAAGCCGCTTTTGCTTTATGGTACTTGTTTGCAATAAACGCTCCGATGATGAGCGCTATGCTGGGCAGTGCGAAAAGTATGCCGAAGCCGGTAAAAAGCCGAATGAACCCGAGGGGGATGCCCATCACAAGCATTAACGGGAGAGCTAAGATCATTCCAAAATCCATAATCAATTTGTTTGCCTTATCCTAACACAACAAAACAACCCCGCGAAGGGTTGTTTTGTTATCGATCATGCCGCATCGGTCGCCCTGTATGCTTGGGGCACTCGGGTTATCCGATACGAAATAATCCTGGCGGAGAGGGAGGGATTCGAACCCTCGATACCCTTGCGGATATACATGATTTC
>CAYROW010000054.1:0-4035 GCA_964425965.1 uncultured Gammaproteobacteria bacterium | reverse complement strand
TTCTCTAATACTAGCCACTTTTCTTGACTTTTTGGCGATTTTTTGTTATAGTAAAAGGGTTCGATACAGTCCCTTTCACCCCTCCAACCCCGGAAAAACCGTGACGCACCCCGATCTCTGTCCTCACTGCAGCTCCCCGCTCGCCCCTTTCAACCTGCTCGAGAACGACGCGCACTTCTGCATCATCTTCTCGCAGGCGAAGATCGAAGACGAACTCGCACCGAACGGCCTCCGCTGTTCAGGAAAGCCGTCCCACGATTTCGGATTCTGCGAGGGTCGTCTCGTCGAAATCGAGTGCCGGTTCACATCGGAGTACATCGATCCCCCGACCGTTCCCCTCAAGGACCGGATCGCTCACGGCATCGCGAACCTCTTCTTCGACTGGTTCAACTGGGCTCCGTTTCCGAAGCGCGTCTTCTCCTTCTTCCGTGGTCAGCTCCTCTATCCGTGGCAAGTCGCGGGGGCGTGGTTCAAGAGCTACGACCCCAACGAGCCCTGGATGTCGGCGGACGAAGAAGCCCGTCTCATCGCAGAAGCCCGTGAGGACGCGGAGCTCGACCGCGAGCACGACGAGGCGATTCGTCGTCAAGAAGAACTCGACGCCTACGAGGCGGAAAACGAGGCCGATGCCTGGGACGAACACCGCGCCGATGAAGAAGACCGTGACCACGGCACCTACTTCCCGGACGAAGACGACGATGGCTGGGAGCAGGACTGGGACGACGAAGGCGACTCGGCATCCGAGACCGTCAAAGAGTAGTCCCGTTCTCACGAACGCCTCGCGGCGGCCCTTACCCGGCCGCCGCGTTCGCTTTTCCACTGATCCTCTTGCTCCCTCACCCAATTCGGTGTATATTCTCCCCGTTCCCCGCAAGGGGTTTTTTGATACACTACTTTCATATGCAACGCATTCTCAACAACTCAGCGGTGAAGTACTTCCGTGAAGCACGGATGGAGCTGGAAAAGGTCTCTTGGCCAAGCCGCAAAGACACCATCATGTACTCATCCATCGTCCTTATTCTCAGTCTCGCGACCGCAGTCTTTATTGGCGCCCTTGACCTTGGACTGAGCAAAGGCCTTGAGTTCCTTATTTCCAAAGTCTAAGTATGGCAAAACAAACCGCCAATTACGGCCGACGCTGGTACGTCATTCACACATACTCTGGATACGAAGAGAGCGTTGTGGAAGCGCTTACCCAGCGTATGAGCACCATGGACATGGAAGAGAAAATTTTCAACATTCTCGTTCCAAAAGAAAAGAAGATCAAAATCAAGAACGGTGCACGCAAAGTTATTGAAGAAAAGATCTTCCCAGGCTACGTCCTCGTCGAAATGATCGTAACCGACGACAGCTGGTACGTTGTTCGCAACACGCCAAACGTTACAGGATTCATCGGCACCGGAAACACGCCAACACCAATTCCGCAAGAACAGGTGGACGACCTCATGAAGCGCGTGGGCGTTGCCGAGCCAGAATTCAAAATCGATGTCGAAAAGGGCTCCCTCGTCGCTATTACCGACGGTCCGTTCAAGGGCCAACAAGGAAAGGTGGACGACGTGGACATGTCCCGCGGAAAGGTCAAGGTCATGGTTTCCATGTTCGGCCGCGAAACACCACTCGAACTCGACTTCCTCCAAGTCAAAAAGGTGTAAACAAAAAATCACTCCGAGCAATCGGGGTGATTTTTTATTGATGATACAATCGACGAATATGAAGAGCGCGGAATATCCAAACGTCCAAGAATCAATGATCGACCGCTTAAAACACGAGGGGATCGTTGCATTTGACGTGAATCTTACTCAACAGGAAGGCGAAGCGATCCGAACGGTGCACATCGAAAACGAGCCTGAAGATTTCGATTATTATGGAAGTGATGCCGCTGAATTCGAAGATTCACTCCGTCGTCATCTTCAGCGCATTGGATCGAACGCCAGCGAAACGCTCAATGCAATCTCTGGACTCATTGCAAAAACCGTTGAAGAAATGAAGCGTCAATTCCAACAACCATCCGCATGGACAACAGTTCGAGTCTTTCTTCCAAGTAATACTTTCGATATTCCGCGTTGGCACGCAGACGGGCATTACGTTAAAGACGAGAGCGGCGAGTTCATTTCGGAGGAGTACAAGCTTGTATTCGCCCCGAAAGGAGCCCCAACCCGATTCCGTGACTTCTCCGTAAAAGAAGGCCAAGCGGTCATCTATAGGGTTGGCGAACGCGAGACGAATGTCCACAGCGAACCTGAAATCAAAACTCCAAGAATCTTTACATCGACGATCGTCGGATCACACGCACAGATCGAAGAGCTTCAACGTCGTTTTTCGTCCCAAGAATAGCCACAATGCAGAACGCCCCGATTGCCCAGGGCGCTTTTGTATTTTGCGTTTTCCTCAATATTCCAGTACGCTAAGCAACCCGTCCATTTTCACGGCGTACAACCGCTGGTCGCCCTTGGCCATCGGTTCAACCCCGTGAAACGGACTCGACGATGCAGATCCCCCGCCCCATCGCCCGCAAGATCCTCCCCGCCATCCCCGTGATCCTCGTGATTCTCGCGAGTACCGCCATCGGAGTCCTCGGAGGACTCTTCAGCCCTGCCGGCACCACGTTCGGATTCACCCTTCTGGGTGTGTTCGCTCTCATCATGGTCGCCCTGGGAATCAAGCCGACCGAGCACTCCCCCAAGATCTTCCTGTTCATGGGGATCGGAATCGTCTGTATTCCGGTCGGGGCAATCGTGACCGGACTTCTGCGGTAGGCAAACGGCCGCTGTCCCTACGACGTCGACGTCGGCTCCCCCAGAGCCGGCGTCGTCCTGTTTTATTGACTATTTCGGCCAACTCTGGCACACTTTTCGCACTTATTAACGACGTAGTTGCTCGAAGATTTACGAAAGGAAATCGAGGGAATCTACTATAAAAACGATCGTATGGCAAAGAAGATCAAAGCCGTCATCAAGGTACAATCCATTGGTGGACGCGCAACACCAGCACCTCCACTCGGACCAGCGCTTGGTGCTCAGGGTGTGAACATTCAGCAGTTCGTGCAGGAATTCAATGCACAAACACAGGACCGCATGGGAGAAACCGTTCCAGCGATCATCACTATTTATGAAGATCGCACATTCAGCTTCATTCTCAAGACTGCTCCAGCGAGCGACTTGGTGAAGAAAATCATCGGTCTTGAAAAGGGATCCGGAAAGCCACTCACCGAAAAGGTGGGAAAAATCACCCAGGCACAGTTGCGCGAAGTTGCCATGAAGAAAATGCCAGACCTCAACACCACAAATGTGGAGGCTGCTATGAAGATCATTGCAGGAACGTGCCGACAGATGGGTGTGGACGTGATTGCTTAAACTAATATCGTGGGAGATCGAATTCGATCGTTAACACCACTAACCAAAACATTATGACCGGCAAGCGAATGCAGAGTGCGAAGCAGATGATTGATAAAAAGAAGCTTTACGCCGTGAAGGACGCTGTTAGCCTCTTGAAAGAAACCGCAAAAGCAAAGTTCGACGAAACCGTTGAATTGCACTTCGCGCTTGGAATCGATCCAAAACAGGGCGATCAGCAAATCCGCGGAACCGTCACCTTGCCACACGGCACCGGTAAGACGAAGCGCGTCATTGCGTTCGTCGATGCAAACAACGAAGCTGCAGCAAAGGCAGCAGGCGCAGATATCGTCGGAACCGAAGAAGTTCTCGAGACAATCATCCGCACTGGAAAAATTGACTTTGATGTCGCTGTCGCTGTTCCAAGCATGATGCCAAAGCTCGCGAAGGCCGCAAAAATTCTTGGACCTCGCGGACTCATGCCAAACCCAAAGACGGACACCGTCGGTCCAAACATCGGAAAGATCATCGAAGAACAGAAGGGCGGAAAAGTTGCGTTCAAAAACGACAACACCGCTAACGTTCACATGATCGTCGGAAAAGTTTCATTCAGCGCAGAGAATCTCGTCGCAAACCTCGCGATGGCAATCGAAGCAATCCGCAAGGTCAAGCCAGCATCAAGCAAGGGTATCTACATGAAGTC
>CAYROW010000053.1:0-4219 GCA_964425965.1 uncultured Gammaproteobacteria bacterium | reverse complement strand
TCGAAGCAATCCGCAAGGTCAAGCCAGCATCAAGCAAGGGTATCTACATGAAGTCGGTCACCATGACCTCAACCATGGGCCCAGCAATCAAGCTCGATCAGGCGTCAGTGTAAAGGCACAAAAAAATCCCCTCGATTCGAAAGAGTCGAGGGGATTTTGTTTGTACACAGCTGTGGATTCATCAAACGCCAATCACTGCTAAACTCGTGACATATGTCGCCATACCACGATCCATTTGGCCCGGGGTCGAACGTCGAAAAACGCTACGTCCCTGACCAGGAGCGCCTCCGGGTCTTAGTTCAGAGCCTTAAGGCACTCGGAATGAAGATCGTCCTCACTCAGGGTGTCTACGATCTCATTCACGAAGGCCACGCTGCGTATTTGGAAAAGGCGAAGTCGCTCGGCGATATTCTTATTGTTGGAGTCGACTCCGACGAACTGACGAAGATTCGCAAAGGTCCAAAAAGGCCAATCGTCCCGCAGGCCGAGCGCATCAACATGCTTCTTCATCTGCGCCACGTCGACCTTGTCACCGTGAAAGAGGCGCACCACGGAATCGGCGACATCATTGCAATCGTTAAGCCAGACGTGATGGTCTTTTCATCGTCCACAAAAGAGGTCGGATCATCTGACATCGATGCATACAAGCAACACTGTGGCGAGATCGTCGTTCTTCCCCCACAAGCAACCACCACAACAACCGCTCGCGTACGAAACCTTTCTATTGAAGGCGTCGAGGATCTCGCGAAAGAAGTAAATACGCTGATGGCAAATTTCGTCAGCAAAATTCGCGAAGGCTAGTATGCTCATCGCGTTTGTTCCTGTTTTGCACAAAGGCTACATTGATCTCTTCAAGAAGTACCCCGAAAGCCTCGGTATTCTTGGCGCTGATGTAATCGCCGACTTCACATCGCTCACCCGCGACTGCCGTATTGTCGATCCCGAAGTGATGAAGTTCGCGATCGAAAGCCTTGGAATCTTTTCATCGGTTCGCGTGCTTTCGAAATCCGATCTCGCCGAGCTTGTGAGATCAGAGCCATCGATTGTCATGCCGGACGAAGATGTTTCACGCGAACTCGCAAAGCGCTACTTCGCCGATCGTGCAACATACGAATCAACATTCCTCCGCTGGGACGGAATGAAAACGCTCCGCGAGAATGTCGCGGTTCCGAATCGAAAAATTTCTTCTGACGATTTCGCAAGATCGATGATCGGTCTCGCGACTATTGAAGCAACAAAGAGCAGTGATTGGTGGCGACAAGTTGGTACAGCTATCGTAAAGGAGGGAAAAGTCATCGCACTCAGCCACAACAAACACCTCCCTACTGATTACCACCTCGATATCGACGGCGATCCGCGAACGAACTTTGACGCAGGGGTTCGTATCGATCTTTCAACCGCGATTCATTCAGAAGCGCTTGCCGTTGCACAAAGCGCAAAAAGAGGAACCTCGCTCAACGGCGCCGAAGCATTCGTCACCACATTCCCCTGTCCAAACTGCGCACGACTCCTGGCTGAGGCCGGAATCAAAACCGTGTATTACCACAAAGGCTATTCCTTGCTCGATGCCGAAGAAATCCTAAAGGCGTACGGCGTTGAAATTGTTCTTGTGGATCTATCCGACGCGAGTCATTAAACCCCTCTTTGGGTCGTACGTCAGATCTTCAGGATTCGATTGAACGATGTTTGCATGAAGATGTGTTACTGATGCTCCGGTAAATCGCGTTTCACCAAAACGCATCAAAAATGTTCCGCCTGTAATTACATTCTCACCGACCAGCTCCTGAACGATTTCGTACAGCTCAGTCCATGCATCCGGAACAATCTTCGTGACATGATCGATGTGCTCTGCGTGAATGATCAATTTGTGATGCTTTGACGGTGTGTACGGAAACTGATTGTCCGTAACAATCCAATACTTCCGACGCGTCATCGGGAGTTTGTGAAACTCCGCAAGATGCTCCGGGCAAAACGGACAAACATTCTGTGACGCGATATTCGCGATCACTTTGTCGTAACCACCTGGTCGAGCATTTTGCTGATTAACAAAGTCGCTCATACGCAAACTCTTAAACTGGCGTTGGAATAATCATCGCCTCGTGCGGATCATAATCAGCGATCGTAAAGTGTTCTGGACGGAAATCGAGGAGATCGGTAACGGTGGAATCCATGTACATCGTTGGGAATACGCGAGGTTCGCGGTCGAGGAGCTGCTTCACGTGTTCAAACTGACTCTCGTAAATATGCGCATCAGAGATGGTATACACGAGCTCTTTCGGCGTGTATCCCGTTGCCTGCGCAATCATCATCGTGAATGCTGCGTACTGAATGATGTTGAACACGACACCAACTGGTACATCGCCGCTCCGCTGGAAGTGGTGCACAGAAAGCTGTTTTGTCTCAGGAAACACGAGAATATGTAAATAGCCGTGACATGGCGCAACAACAACTTTCCGCGGAGGAATCTCGGAGTGCTGCAGTGTGTATTGCGGAATCCACGGTGAAATGATGTGCGTGCGCAAATTCGGTCGTTCCTTAATTTGCTTCACGACGTGCTCAATTTGGTTAAATGGCGCGCCTTCGCTTGTTGGGAACGCAGTCCATGCTGGACCGTAACTTCCCGGACCAAGATCGCCCTCAGGTAAACCAAAAATATCGCAGCGCTCTTTCGTCACCCACTTCTTCCACCACGCACACCCAAACGCCTTCAGTTCCTCTTGTGTTCGTGCGCCGTGAAGGAATGCGAAGTGCTCCCCAAGTGCGCCGACCATAAAACGCCCACTCAAATCACGTTCAGTCATCATTGGGAACCCGTTCGCTAAATCAAAATGCATTTGCGCGCCAAGAATCATGCGCGAGCCTTCGCCTTGAATTGGTTTTACATCGACGCCTTCCTCCAAAATCTTCTGAAGAAGATGATGGTATTGCCAATCTACCGTGCGCTCAGTGACCGGTTTCATGAACGATCGCTGTACGCGGTAATGCAACAACACGCTTCGAGCATTCAACTTCCGCGTATCGACAAGCTCAAGGTTCACGCGAGCAAATTTTTCAGCAAGCGGAATACCGGAGCCAAACAAAAACGGCTCGAGCGTCAAGAAAACTTCATCGACAAGACCAGCATCAAGAAATTGTCCGTATACTGAGGCTCCCCCACCAAGCACCAACGTTTCGACACCCTCTCCAATCAACCGCCTCACCAAATCAGCCGGCGAATCGTTCGTGAATTCCACTCCCTCGATCGGAACTGCTGCGGTCGGATCTTTTGTTAGCACGATCACCCGGCGGTCCTTTAAACCCTTACCAATCGTCGCAAACGTTGTGCGGCCCATCACCACCACACCAGCCCCCTTCGTCTTTTCCACAAAAAACTGCGTGTCCTCTGCGCTCGTCCAATCTAACGAGGATTGATCCACTTTTTCTGCAATTTTCCCGTCCGCGCTCATGGCGGCAATCAGCCAGATTTTCATAAGTGATTCGATGGTATCAGCCCAATCCTCACGGGTCGATAAACCATGTGGACAGCTATAAAAAACAAAAGAGCGGGCCGCGTTGGCCCGCCCCTCGTGACGGCGTCACTCCGAATCGGAGTCGAGTTCTACTTCGTTGGTGCCGGACGGTCGCCGATCGGGAAGTTGAAGATGGATGCGTGCAGCGTTCCATCGGCCAGTATCACGATCTGCGGGACGACGAGGTGCGCATGAACGTGTGGCACCGTTTTTCCGCTGTGCAGCCGATGACCTTCCCGAATGCAGATTCCGTAGCCCTGCAGATCGAATCGCTTCACCAGCTCGTCGCGCAGACGTGCGATGGCCAGGAAGCCCCGGCCACTGATCTGATCCGTGACGTGACGCGTTGGCGAAAGAACGATCTGGAACGCGGGCTGGGTGAAATTCGCGTCCAGCCGCGGGTGTTCATTGTGAACCGCGATCCACTCACCGTAGGACGCGATTGCCTTTGCTCGCCATTCCTCTTTGCAGAAGCGACAGCCCTCTCGCTCCATTTGCTCTTCGTAGACTCGACGTGGTTTTACAACCTCGCTCATGATCAACTCCCGTGTCACGAGAGACTACGTGTTTTTCCACATTTGGTCAAAAATAAAACTCACACGGCCAAGCATGGCAGCCATGTGAGTTTTTCTTGCGACGACAATTGCCCGTCATCACGCTTCGCACTGTACACGGAAAAAAATGAGGGTCAATAAAATGATGTGGATAAG
>CAYROW010000052.1:0-4236 GCA_964425965.1 uncultured Gammaproteobacteria bacterium | reverse complement strand
CGAGTCCCTCCCGCGGCACCAAGGATGTTTAGCTCAGCTGGTTAGAGCGCTGTCCTCACACGACAGAGGTCGGTGGTTCGAGCCCACCAACATCCACCAAAACGATCCCAAGCCATTGGGGTCGTTTTGAATTTTAATGGTTTTTTTCATTTAAAATTCAAAAATTGGCATATTTTAGCCTATTTTCGTGGCGGAACAAGGAGAGCTCGCGAGACGTACTTCTCGGTAGGACAATTTTCCTCTTCTGTGCTATCATGCCGGCATTATGACGCTTACAACCCATGCGGCAATTGGCGCGGCGATTGGTAGTGCGGTCGGAAATCCAGTCCTCGGCTTTGCCCTCGGAGCAGCCTCTCACTTCGCGGTCGACATGATTCCTCATGGCGACAACCAACTCGCAGACCTTTTCCGAATCCATAAAAAGCGCCGAAAGCTCGCGGTGGCGTATGTCATGGTCGATGCCGTTGTCGCGATGTATATGGTGATGGCCGTATTCCTTGTCCGCACCGACGCCACCCACCTCGCATTTGCCGCTGCCATTAGCGGAAGCATCCTTCCAGACCTCCTCGTCGGCTTAAGCGATATTTTCCACACCAAAGCCCTCCGAACCTTCTGCAAAATTCACTTCTTCTTCCACGACTACTTCTCACGCAAACACGGGGACGTTAAACTCCAGTACGCATTGATTGGCCAAGCGATCTTCGTCGCGCTCCTCTTGAAACGCATCTAAAGACAAAAAACGAGGCTCCGGCCTCGTTTTTTGTTGAAAAACTCCCAACAACCTGCTACGATCTGCGCGCCCGAAACCCACTTCAAGGAGCACTCATGCACCGTCAGCTCGTAAGTGATGCCGTCGCCGGTACCGTAGAAGCCCACGGAAAAAAAATCTGGGGAGCCTTCAAGCCCACGATCTTCTTCACGATGTCGCATCTCGGGAGCGTTCTCTCTCGAAACGTCCTTGGAGTCGTCTTCATCGACCAGGGCGGCAAGGAAGATGACTACGGGCTCCTTGCGATCCCAGCGACGTACAAACCGAAGGAAATCCAGATCCTCGGAACGCGATGGGCAGCATTCGTCGCCGAGATCCTCGGGGAAAAGCACACCCTGACGGAAAATCTCGTGAGGCTCGCCTGGCTCGCCTCGCACCACGCACCGGAGCAACGCAGCTCACTTCTCTATGAACGCGTCACGAACGCTCATCAAGAGATGGGGAAACTTCTCGGCGCCGACACGGTGACCGCAATCCTTCTCGGGACGCGAGAACCGAAAGTCAGCGACGCAGAAAACACCGTCACGCACTGATCTCTGAATCAGCACGCCCCGAGTCCGCACGCCGCGACTCGGGGCTTCACTGTTTTTATACCGCTAATCCAAGCAGCGTCATACCAAGCACAATCAATCCCATAAGCAACATTCCACCAAGCACCCCAACCGCCGCACGCCTCCAGGAAAGTTCAAGCGCAACCGCAAGAAGAGCGCCAGACCACACACCGGTTCCCGGCAACGGCACCGCGACAAAAAACATCACCGCGATCAATCCCAAACGCTCATAATTATCCCCTATCTTTTTCTGCACTCGGTGAATAGCACGATCAAACCACACTACTGACCATGGCGCGTGCACTTCTGCAAATCGCTTCGCCCATGCAAAACCAAAAAAAACAGGGAAAAATGGAACAGCATTTCCGATCATCGCAAGAGCGTACGCCGCAACCGGCGAAAGATGCCACGAAAGAATTGCTACCGGAATCGTCAGCCGGCATTCGGTAATTGGCAATGCAGAAAGCACGATGGTCGCGAGCCATGACGGAATCGACTGCGCCCAGTGAAATAATGATTCAACAATCATAGCTGTGGCCACGTAAATGTGTTAAATGCCCACACTGCAAGCGCCTTTGCATCATTAAATCGGTCGAGCTTTGAGTGCGCACCAAGAACTGCTACGAATACTTCATCTCCATCGCGATCAATCGTCGTGATAAAACAATATCCTGCTTCCGGAATATACCCGGTCTTCCCGCCAGTAATTTCGTACGGTTTCTGATTCAGAAGTGAATCAAACAGCATATCAGTTGACTGAACGCTAAATGCCGCACCGCTCAGATGTCGAATCGAGAGATGCTCTGACGTCATGAATCGCACAAGTTCATCCGAACGTTCTGCCTCGCGAAGCAAGAGCATTAAATCGCGCGCCGTTGAAACATTCGCACTGTTGATTCCCGTCACTTCAGCAAACGTACTTGATGTCATCCCAAGCGCTTTCGCCTTTGCATTCATCGCAACGATAAAATCGTCATACGGCAAGCCTGAAAGCCGTGAGAGCGCCTGTGTCGCCGTATTATCTGACCCAACGATACTCGCGCCAAGCACGTCACGAAGTCGAATGCCGTCGTTAAAATTCAAATGCACAATCGCGCCCCCAACGTAATCGTCGTCAATAATTTTTACCCACGAGTCAAGGTCGGGCTTTGTATCAAGAAAAACGAGTGCGGTCATGAGCTTTGTAATGCTCCCAATCGACCGAACGTCGTCAGCATTCTTTGCAAATAACGCAGCGCCACTTTTCGTATCAGCAACAAAAACACTCTGCGCATCAGTGACAACACCATAGCTCGAGAGGTCTGTCTTTTTTGGCGGAAGGAATCGATCCTGAGCTGTCGGCAATGTAATCGGCGTCGATGTTAATGAAACGAACGGCGCAGCAAGTGCCTCTGGCGCAGTTGGAATGCCAATCTTCCATTCAAGATTCGCGGCATCAACCGGAAGAATCCGTAAAACAGTAAACGAGAGAAGCATTTGTGCGACGACGCGAGAAATCATACGTCGGACGATTCAGTGGTTAGCGCAGAAAGAAGCGCGTCGATTTTGGTATTGCCATGCAGCTCCTCGTAATCCGCAAGCTCATTTACGCTGTGCAGGCCGAGATATCGCAACGCGTCGTTCGTGAGGCTGTACACCGGCTGAAGCTTTACTGCGTCCTCATTCTCATCGACGAGACCTCGCATCAAAAGATTTCGAAGGATCAGTGTGCAGTTGATGCCACGAATCGCTTCAATCTCCGGCTTCGTGATTGGTCCGCGATACGCAATGATCGTAAGGGTTTCAAGGGAAGGTCGCGTGAGCTCCGATTCAATATCTTCTTTCGACAAACTTTCGATCGTGGACGCGAATAACGGATTCGTCGCAAGCGTTATTCCCTCGTCGCCGATAACGACATGAACGCCAGAGTCATCGATATTTCTCATCGACGCAAGCTCGTCGACTGCGGTAACAGCCTCGTCAATCTGGCAACTACACGCATTCGCCAAAAACTTCATCGAAATTGGCTTCGAGCTTACAAAAAGGATCGCTTCAATTTTTGCAGCCAACTCGGTCATACCTCAAGTCGTTCAAGATGAATTTCCGTTCCGTGCGCTTCTTGTTTTGCGGTGAGGTGTCGTCGACGGAGTAACTCAAGCAACGCCAAAAAGCTTACCACAACTTCACGCTTTGTTCCGGCGCCCGCAATCACATCGCGGAAACGAAGGTTCGCTCGAGTTTCAAGAACAGATTTGAGTTCGTCGATTCGCTCCTCGACAGATTTCGTTCGCTCCATCGACGTTTCTTGGAGCGTGAAGAATGGCTCGAGTCGCTTCAAAATCGTTCCGAATGCATCACGCAGCGAATCGATCGTCACATTCTTCGCGGGAGCAAACGATCGCGTCACATCTCGATTCTTTACTACTGGCCGCACAAACATCGCCTTCACAACATAGCGTTCCTCGAGTTTCACCGCAGCCGCAACGAACTCTTGGTACAGACGAAGTTGATCCTCAAGCTTTGCCGCAGCAGCATCTTCTGCGTCAATGCGAAGGTACGGCATTAACTCGCAACTCTTGAGATAGATGAGACGCGCGGCAATCAGCAAAAAGTCCGCGAGTTCATCGCTCGGTACATCGTGCGTTTCAAGATATGCCAAATACTCGTCTGCGACTTTTGCAAGCGAGACTTTGGTAATTGGCAAATTCTTTCCCTCGATCACTTCTAAAAGCAGCGCCAACGGCCCCGAAAATCCCTCCTGTTCCACCGAAAATGACATATACGGGATTGTACACGATTTCTTCATTTTCAACCCTAAGGGTTGGCCAACCCTTAGGTGCTATGGACGCAATCGCTGGACGTCGCGTGGGAAGATGGTCGCTTCTTTCACGTTCGCAAGGCCAAGAACGTTTTGTGTTAAGCGCTGCAAACCAATCG
>CAYROW010000051.1:2831-4365 GCA_964425965.1 uncultured Gammaproteobacteria bacterium | reverse complement strand
CGCTGACCTTGCCAAAATCCAGATGGGTGGCAACGTCACCTACAAGCCAGGAAGTAAAATGATCAAAATCAACTCTGATCCAAAAACCTACGCAATTAGCGCAGGAGGCGTGCTCCGCCATGTCACCAGCGAATCAATCGCAACAGCGTTATACGGAAGCACCTGGAACAAAAAGATTGACGACGTTCCAGATGGATTCTTCAGCAACTACACCATCGGCGACGCTATCGAAGCTGCTGGCGATTACTCCGCAACAACGGAAAGCACCGAAGCAACGAGTATCAACGTCGACAAGTCCCTTACCGCTCCTGAAAAGATCAACATCACGAGCAACGGATACAGCCCAATCGATGTCACCATCAGCGTCGGCGAAACCGTGATGTTCACCAACACTGACACCGCAAAACACACTGCAACAAGCGACGATCTTTCCTGGGGCACCGGAACCATGAGCGCAGGCGGAACATTCACCCATCGTTTTACTGAAGCAGGAACCTACACGTTCTTCGATAGTTACGACAGCGGAAACACTGGAGCAATCTACGTGCAATAGAAAAATAAAAATCACCCGCAACAATGCGGGTGATTTTTATTTTTTGCTATACTTCCCTCATGCCGCAACGTCGACATACGATCTCCGCCATTACTGATAGCGAAGTACGAAAGCTTGAACTCATCGCGAATGCCATTCGTGAAGATATTTTAACGATGCTCGTCGCTGCCGGAAGCGGGCACAGCGCCGGACCACTTGGCATGGCAGACATTTTCACCGCGCTCTATTTTCACATTCTGCATCACAACCCGCGACGGCCACAGTGGCAAGAACGCGACAGACTTTTTCTCAGCAACGGTCACATTGTTCCGGCTCGGTACGCGACCATGGCACATGCAGGATATTTTCCAAGGAGCGAACTTCATACGCTGCGCAAATTCGGCTCTCGGCTTCAGGGACATCCAGAAATGCGCTTTCTCCCAGGACTAGAAAACACTTCCGGTCCACTCGGCGATGGGTCGTCGCAGGCCGTTGGGACTGCGTATGCCGCAAAAATGGACGGTTCCCCGTGGCACACCTACTGCATCATGAGCGACGGCGAGCTGGAATGCGGCATTACGTGGGAAGCGGCACTGTTTGCCGCAAGGAATCAGCTCAATAATCTCACCTGGATCATCGATAGAAACAACATTCAAATTGACGGGTACACCGAGGACATCATGCCGCTTGAGCCATTACACGAAAAGTTTGCGGCGTTTGGCTGGAATGTTCTCGAAATCGACGGCCACAACATGCGCGATATCATTAATGCCTGCGATCGCGGTGAAAGTACATGGGAAGCGCCAACGGTCATCATTGCGCACACCATTCCCGGCAAAGGCGTTTCCTTCATGGAATACGAACCGAGCTGGCATGGTAAGCCACCAAAAGACAAAAAAGAGCTTGGCGCAGCATTAAAAGAATTACGAACCTTAGGAGGAAAAATTAGCAACGAAACCCTATGAACTCCCCATCATTCATCGCACGAATTGCACGAATTAC
>CAYROW010000051.1:0-2731 GCA_964425965.1 uncultured Gammaproteobacteria bacterium | reverse complement strand
CCAACAGACGTCTTCGAGGCAACCATGAGCGATATTGTTGCCCTTGGAGTTCACGTAAACACCGAGTCGATGTCCGGTGAAGACGTTACTGAGCAATTTACCGACGTTTCTGCACGACTCACTGCGGCAAAAGCACAAGAAGCGCAATATCTCGTCATTTTAAAGAGCGCAACCTCCGTCGGCGACATCCTTGCCGTCCAAGAGCACCTTGCGACGGTTCGATCGGAAATTGAGTCCCTTCAAGGTCAAGTAAATTTCCTTGAAAACGAAACCGATCTCGCAACAATTTCCGTCACCGTCTCTGAAGAAACGACAGCGGCGACAGCAAGTGAAAATAAATTCGACCCTGCTCGCGATGCAAATTCTGCAATCGCACTTGTCATTACCCTTGGCCAGCGCGCCATTACCGTTCTCATCTGGGCAGGAATTATTGGTGCGGCATTTGGAATTCCAGTTGGTCTTGTCGCACTTCTCTACTGGATTATTACGCGCCGACACAATGCCAGCGCAAAGCGCCGACGATAATCTATGGCTGTTCCGAGCGCAAAACTCATCAAAGAGCTCTTCAGTAAAACCATCAAAACCGAACCAACTCGTAATGGGTTTGGCGAAGGCTTGGTTGAGGCTGGAACGCGAAACGATGCCGTTGTTGCGCTCTGTGCCGACTTAAGCGAATCAACCCGTGTTCTTGATTTTAAAAAGGCGTTCCCGAATCGTTTTGTGCAGATGGGCGTTTCTGAACAATCACTTGCGGCAATTGCGTCTGGTATGGCACTCGCCGGAAAAATCCCATTCATCGCAAGCTACGCCGCATTCTCCCCTGGAAGAAACTGGGAGCAAATCCGCACCACGGGGTGCTTGCAAAACGTCAATCTTAAAATTGCGGGCGCGCACGCTGGTGTTTCCGTTGGCCCAGATGGCGCAACGCACCAAATGACGGAGGACATCGCCATCACGCGTGTACTGCCGAACATGACGGTTCTTGTGCCATGCGATGCAATCGAAGCGAAAAAAGCAACGCTCGCCGCTGCCGAGATCGACGGACCTGTCTATATTCGCCTTGGCCGAGAAGCGACACCAATCTTCACCACAGAGAAATCGCCTTTCCAAGTCGGTAAAGCACAAGTACTGACAAAAGGAACTGATGTTGCAATCATCGCCTGTGGTCCATTGGTCTACGAAGCGCTCAAAGCTGCGCGCGATCTCGAAAAGACCGGAATCGAAGCACGCGTCATCAATTGCGTCTCAATCAAACCACTCGACAAAGAAACGATCGTGAAGGCCGCGAAGGAATGCGGCGCTATCGTTACCGTCGAGGAAGCGCAGATCGCCGGCGGCATGGGCAGTGCAATTTGCGAGCTTCTCTCCCAAGAATGCCCTACCCCAGTGATCCGAATCGGCATGCAAGACGAATTTGGACAATCTGGCACACCGGATGAACTCCTGGAGCACTATCACCTCACTGCGCCGTGGATTACGAAGGCTGCGAAACACATCCTCAAGAAAAAATGACAACGGCGGCCATAGGGCCGCCGCTTCGTTTTTGCGGCACTAGGCCGCGCGTTCTGCAGACATCCGCTGGAGAATCCCGATCGCCTTCGAGGCCTCCCCCGAGTTGATCGCGTTCATCAGCGCTTGTTTTTCAGGGGTATCAGGTACCCCGACCGCGTTCCGGGCATCTTCCGCGAGCTCCCGCGTCTGCGATTGCTCCTGGAAGTAGTTGTCGGTGGTATCGATGATGTTCTGTAGCGCAGAAACAAGGTCCTGAATCCGGTTCATGCTCGCTCCCTGGTTCGAGACAAGGGTATCGTAGCCAAAAATAAAAAAACTCGCTATAGTCAGCCTATCTATGGAACCAATCCGTCTGAATAAGTACTTAGTTGATGCCGGAGTTTGCTCACGTCGTGAGGCAGATAGGCTCATGACTGCTGGGAAAATCGTTGTAGACGGCAAGAAAGCGGAGCTCGGCATGAAAGTACAGGGCACCGAAACCATCACCGTCAACGGCAAGCGGGTCGGCCAGCCACCAACAAAACACGTCTATTTGGCGTATCACAAACCTATCGGGATCATCTGCACGTCAGACCCAAAGGCGAAGGATAATATTATTGAAGCCGTAAACTATCCTGAACGCATTTTCCACATTGGTCGCTTGGACGTGGCGTCGTCTGGGCTTATTCTGCTCACGAACGACGGAGATATTGTGAATAAAATTCTTCGTGCTGAGGGCAAGCATGAAAAGGAGTACGTTGTTACCATCGATCGCGCGGTTACCGATGATTTTGTTCGTCAGATGTCCACAGGAATTGAAATCATGGGACGAAAGACATTTCCGGCAAAAGTGGAGAAGCTCGGCGATATGAGTTTTGCGATTACCCTTGTTGAGGGGAAAAATCGACAAATTCGCCGCATGTGTGAAGCAATGCACACGAACGTCAAAAAACTTGAGCGCATTCGCGTCATGAACGTTGAACTTGGCGCGCTCCCCCCTGGAAAATGGCGTCACCTCACCCCAGGAGAAGAAAAAGAGTTACTCGCCATGCTCGGACCTCGATAAACCCGCCATGCACCCGATCGTGTTCACGATATTTTTCGTCATCATCGGCACCATGGCATGGGGCTCGCTTCTTGCGGCTCCGTGGGTACCGACGCTGTCGGCACAGAGGAAGCTCCTCGTCGATAACCTCGAGATCGATTCCGTGTCCACAATTTACGATCTTGGTTGTGGATC
>CAYROW010000050.1:0-4678 GCA_964425965.1 uncultured Gammaproteobacteria bacterium | reverse complement strand
CAGAAGTATTTGCGGTGCAAAAAGATGTTCGTCGATTGCAGCAAGAGCTTTCGGGGCTCGAAGGACAAGCGAATGCTGTTGCTATCGATCTTGCGCGCGTGGAAACGCGGCTCGAAGGTTTAAAGAAAGAGATCGAAGATGCTGTTTCAGAGGGATCGGAACTCATTATGAAAGTTGCGCCAATCGATCGCATTGTCGACATTGGTCCAACGCACGATCGGATTCTGCGCTTACGTCATCAACTCGAGCTTATTGGCGGCATCGACGAATCGGTCATGAAGGAATTTGCAGAGGCTGAAGAACGATCGACGTTCTTGACGACGCAAGTAACTGATTTGAGATCGGCGATTTCATCAACAGAAAAAGTCATCGACGAACTTGACGAGCAGATTCGTGCGCAGTCCGACGTTGCGTTTAAAAACATCGCGACAGAGTTCCAGAAATATTTTGCGATATTGTTCGGGGGAGGGCGATGTTCGCTCGTGAAACTCACGAAGGAGGAGCTGGCGATCGATGAGGAATTGGGCACTTCAGATGCCGAGCTTGTTCATCATGATGACGTCGATACCCTTGAGTCGATCGCGAAACGTGTGCAGGAGCGAAAGGATTCTGTGGTGGGAATTGATATTCAGGCGACGCCACCAGGGAAGCGATTGAAGGCACTGAACTTATTGAGTGGCGGCGAGCGTGCGTTAACATCGATTGCGCTTGTTTCGGCAATTATGGCGACGAATCCCGCGCCATTTGTGGTTCTCGATGAAGTTGACGCTGCCCTTGATGAAGCGAACACCGTGCGGTTTGCGAATATCATTAATGAACTGCGAAAGCTCACACAATTTATCGTTATTACGCATAATCGTGCTACGATGGAAAAAGCAGACGTCCTTTACGGCGTCACGATGGGGGACGACGGCGTGAGTAAGTTGTTGAGTGTGAAGCTGGAGGACTACGTGAGCGAAGAGACTGCGCGACGCTAAATATTTCTATGGAACATACATCTTCACGTCGCGGACCAGCTTTTGCGAGACGCGGAAAGGGGACGCGAGGCACACAACATGGGGATCGAACGCAGGGAGTTCAGAGGATCGATCGTGCACCACGAGATGCACGAAGTGATTCTCGATTCGACCAAGCGTCGCGTCCAAGTCGCAAGCCACCGTACATGAAGGATCGAACCGATCGACGATTTGATCGTGTCGAGCGTCCAAAATTTGATCAGCGAAAAGCTGGACCACGTGCGGCAGCAGCAACAAGTTGGGAGAACGTTGCAGAGTGGTACGGCACGCATCTTTCTGCGCCAGGAACGTATCAGTCAGAAGTTGTGTGGCCTGGAGCGTTGCGTATGCTTAGTGTTGGCCCAGGAAAAACATTTCTCGATGTTGCGTGTGGCGAAGGATCGTTTGCGAATCTTATTGTGAAGCAAGGAGGGGAAGTTGTTGGTATCGATGCAGCGCCAACGCTTATTCGTCAGGCGCAAAATAAACATATTCGGAATTCTGAGTTTCTTGTTGGCGATGCCGCGAATGCTGATCGCAATCTTCGCGACCGCAAGTTTGATGGTGCAGCACTCGTGCTTGCGCTGCAAAATATCAACGATATGCCGGCCGTGTTTGCGAGCGTGAGCCGAATGCTCAATAAGAACGCGCCGTTCGTGATTGTGCTCAATCATCCAGCATTCCGTATTCCACGGCAGAGTTCGTGGGGGTTTGAGGATGAACGAAAGATGATGTATCGCCGGGTGGATAGCTACATGAGCGAGAACGCTATTCCAATGCAGATGCATCCTGGTGACGCACCAACCATCAACACTACGTCGTTTCACCGTCCAATTTCGTCGTATATTACCGCGCTCTCTGCTGCCGGATTTATGGTGGATGCTATGGAAGAATGGATTTCGCACAAAGAATCTACTTCCGGTCCTCGCGCAAAGGCCGAGAACCGCGTACGCCGCGAAGTGCCGATGTTCCTGGCGATTCGGGGAAGGAAAATGTAGTGAAATACAAAACACGACCTCGATGGTCGTGTTTTGGTATTGCATCAATTACCCTCCAAACACCTTTGCGTACAAGAGAATACCGCCGATGATGATGCATGCCAGGCCAGCGAGCATCGTGAAAAGATGACCCCGCTCAACGCCAGGATAGTCGTCGAGTTTAATGCCGGCGCCAATAAACAAACCGAGACCGAGAAGGAGGAAAATTATTCCAGCTGGGATCATATATATAGAGAGAGTATAACAGAGGAATTTACTCCTTCGCGTTTGCAAGCTCGACGGAACGGTCTTTCAAGGTTCCGGTAACGCGAGCGAGAAGCTCTATGAATGACGACGTTTTCTCGCCGATGAATGTTTCAAAAACGCTTCGAAGGTCTGCAATTTCTGGTGCGTTCTCGACCGATGATTCTTGTTGCAAGGCAGCCTCGCGCTCTCGCTGAAGAACAGAGAGCTTTTGATTGAGGCGATCGATTGTTACGAGCGTTTCGGCGAGCGCGGATTCAAGTTTGGCGAGCTTTTCCTCTTTTGCTTCAATCGTGTCAGAAAAATCACTCCAGCCGTCGTTGATCGCTTCACGCTGATTGTTCGCGTCTGCGTACGCGGCATCGAGTTTTTCCGAGGTTTCTTGTAAGACTCTTTCAAGATTTTTCATATTACGAGCTGGATTGATGCATTGAGAGAAGAATTTCGGTTTTTTGCATGAGCGCATCAAGCGCTTTGTAAAACGCAGTTTCTTCTTCTGGTGTCGCAGTTTTCTCGCGTACCTTTGCTGCAAGTGCTCGCACGTCGTCGATAGTCATAGATGAAAAAAGTATAGCAAGATTTGCTGAAGGAATCGAAAAACCGCACCTGTGAGAGCCGGGATGGGCTCTTCGAACAGGTGCGGTAGGCGTGTAGTGATGACGGGTCATCGATTGTCGTGCATGCCCCTGAAGACTCCTTGTCGTTCGCTTACCTCGACATTGACCTCGGACGAGCCGATGAACGTCCAGGTGTAGTGAGCTCCCAGGGCGGGACCACTGAATCCAGCGTGCCATTCCTCGACGCATACCTTAAGGTTGTCGAGTGGGATTGGAGTGAGGCCGCGAAGCAGCGCTTTTTTGTGGTAGAACTTCCTGGTGTCTGAGATGTTCGTGATTGCGATTTCCGCGTTTTCGTATGCGCCGCGCCAGGTAGGACTGACCGTTGCGAACTCGTGCTTTTCCATGACGCATGCGTCGTGGTGATCGAATTTCGAATCTCGTGGATTCCAGTTTAGGATGAGGATGTACCCCTCCTCGGGGTCTTTGTAACGGAGGATTCGAAGGGCGAGTGAAGTGGTGTATTCGTCCATTGGACGCTCCGGTGTGGAAGGTCGCTTTTCTTGAGCGAGAAAGAATATAGTCGATTTTGTTGTTGTCAGCAAGGACGACCTTCTTCTGTTGCCCCTACAGGTCTTGACAAAATTTGCGGCTAGGCGCACTCTACTGCCATCATTCGTTTATTCCCCTATGACAACCATCCGTCTCTCACGAACAGGAAAGCGCAAACAGCCATATTACCGCATTGTGGTACAGGATGGTACGAAGGATCCTTGGTCACCAGCAATTGAGATCATCGGCAACCTTGATCCACGTGCTGACCGCAAGGACACCGTCGTCAACAAGGAACGCGCAGCATACTGGTTGAGTGTTGGCGCTCAGCCGTCAGCAACCGTAAAGAACTTGTTCATCGATCTCGGCCTTATGAAAGGCAAGAAAGAGAACAAAATCACCATTACTGCTGACCGCGCAAAGAAGATTGCCGCAGCAAAGGAAAAAGCAGCGTAAATCATACACAGGGCGGCGTTCTCAATGAGCGCCGTCTTTTGTATTATTGTGACATTCGAAAAGTAAATCCTGTTTTTATGGAGTTCGATCAGCAGTTCGTGGAATTCATCGTGAAGGCACTCGTGAACAAACCAGAAGAGGTACGGTCGGATCGTAAGGTGGACGAACAAGGGGTATTGATCACCGTTCACACCAGTCCAGAGGATACCGGATACGTTATTGGAAAGAGTGGAAAGACCGCGGTCGCAATCCGCACATTGCTTGCAACTATTGGCGCAAAGGCAAACATGCGTGTGTCGTTCCGTATCGATGCACCGGCGTCATCAACACGAAAGGCCGCAGCGGGGGATGAAGCTGGGGAAGTTGCGCCAATGGCAGAAGGCCGAAAGGATGACGACATGGATTCGGTTGATAGCCTCACGTTTTAAAGAGTTCCGAAAAAGCTATCGTGGTACCATAATTGGGCACGGTAGTTTTTGTTTTATGGAACTTCCTCATTTGGTCGATTTTCGACTCAGATCATCGGAAACTTCCTCAACGTACTGTTAAGTACGTCTCGGAAGATTTCCTTGATCTTCATCGAAACTTGCCGCAAATGAGAAACTTCCAAGTCTTATGACGATAGACGACGCGCGTTCGGCATTAATGACTGATGGTTACACTGATATTGATGAATGGCACGATGGGCCAAGTGTGATTTACCCCGCCCACGAGCACGATGGCGACACCGCGCATATTGTGGTGGGAGGATCGGTATTTATTACCATCGACGGCGTCGAAAAAGAATATCGTCCAGGTGACCGTTTCGACATTCCTGCACACACCGCACATTCGGCAAGAATGGGGGACGAGGGGTGTACGTATATATTTGGGGAGA
>CAYROW010000049.1:0-4717 GCA_964425965.1 uncultured Gammaproteobacteria bacterium | reverse complement strand
GCAAGAAGCAATTGAATATCAGCAAGACGAACCGTTTGGCCATTCAAAAGATATTCCGATTCCCCATCGCGGTAGAGCCGACGAGTAATAACGACTTCATTAAAGGAAACATTCAACGACTTGTCGGAGTTATCAAATGTAAGGCTCACCTCGGCGAATCCCGATCGCCCACGACCTTCAGAGCCAGAAAAAATAACGTCTTGTGCCGACTTGCCTCGAAGCAGCTTCATTGACTGCTCACCCAAACACCACCGAATCGCATCGGCAATATTGCTCTTTCCGCTTCCGTTTGGCCCAACCACGACGGTCACCGCGTGGTCGCCGGTTTTCGGTCCCGGAAACACAAGAGAAGTCTTCTGAGCAAACGTCTTAAATCCCTGAATTTCCATCGCCGACAGGTACATAGTGAGGAAAGTGTAGCAGAATGAGGTTTTATGGTCGAAGACTGTACAAATTGGCTAATATTTGCTATATTATAGTTCAACCTGGAAACCAAATGTCTACCATCGTCTGGCTCCCTAAGAGCCCAGGAAGAGCATGCCCCTTCACCAAGGAGGAGCTCTCCGCCCTCAATGATGTCGCTCAGCGATGCATCAGGGAAGGCGTCCTCATTATGGAGATCGTCCTCGGTTACCCCGTCATCGCACAACGAACGAAAGGCGAGGGCGAGTACCGGAAATGCACAATGTTGATAAAGAAAAACGGCGCTCTCGAGGTCATGGAGGTGCTTGAACATACCGTGAGAAACCGAGACGTGGTCATCTTCGATAAAACCAAGACGACCAACTGATCATCACGCGACGACGCCCCACGGAGGCGTCGTTCTCGTTTTTTTTGCCTAAGGTCATTGATTTTTTCACATTCTCTGTTACCATCCTTGCGCACCGAGGTTCTTCAATGTCTGACTCATCCACGTCTTCTCCCACGTTCCCGATCCGGACCAGCACCCCCATCAACGTCCTCTGGGCAGACCCGTTGAAACTCCTCGGCGCAACGATCAACTCGTTCCCCTCGGAACTCCGTCAGCTCGCCGACCTCTGCCGCGATTTCCAGACGTCTCACGATCGATTGAACGTCAGGATTCAAATGTGGATGCTCGGCGTACTGACCCCCGAGGAATTCGAGAGTATCGCTCGAACGTGGAAATTCAGCGATTCTACCCGGTCTACGCTCGACGAACTCATGTGTTGGTCCGGAGTAGCCCTCGGTCAGTGGGAACACCTCAGGACCGGAATCATGGTGCAGCACCCGGACAAGCGGAATGTACTGGACGCACTTTACGGACTCCATCAGAGCGACGACGAACCGCCGGAAATTTGGGAGCGTCGTCTGAATCGTGCCGGGTTGCCAGGATCCCTGGACGCTCGCGACATCTTCAGCCACGAGATGGATGATAAATTCCTCGAGTTCATGCGCGAGTCTGCGCCTTTCGATGCCTCCGAGCTTGGAGCCACCATGTTCGAGGTCTGCCTCGCGCTTCCGAACGTCGGACGCCCCACGATGGAACTCATGGAGCTGCACAAGAAAATCGAGCACCGGGTCGGCCCCCTGCCGCTCATGCTCACCATGGAACACTTCGAGATCCTCCGGGCGCGCTAGCCCCACAATCCACCACGCACGCCGACGGCGCTCCTCATGGGGCGCCGTTCGTTGTTGAAATGAGTGACAAAACCACAAAGGCGCGCTACACTCACCCTCTGGTATGAATACGATTCTCGTCCAACAGATCGCCGAACATATTGCCCGAGCAGAGCATATTCTTTTGCTAACCGACGAGCGTATTGATGGCGATACCCTCGGTTCCACCATGGGGCTTTTTCATACGCTCACGAATCTTGGCAAGCGCGTCGACGTCTTTTCGCCAAAACCACTGCCAAAAACGTTTTCCTATCTTCCAATGATCGACGTCATTCGCCGAGACGTCGATGTCCTTGCGCAACCGTCCATCGACCTCGCTATTGTGTGCGATTGCTCAGACGGCGCGTATCTTCCCCCGGTCCTTGCAAAGATGGCGCATAAAGTTCCACTCATATCTTTCGATCATCACCTCACGAATCCAAACTATGGAACGGTGAATGCTATTGAACCAACTGCGGCGAGCACCGCCGATGTTGTGTGGCGGTTTGTAAAAGCTGCAGGATACCCAATCATCCCTAATGCCGCACAATGTTTCCTCACTGGGATTATTACCGACACACAAGTATTCTTTTCCGCAAATACCACGAATGCCGCCATCGAAGCCGCCGCGGAACTCGTGAAGCACGGCGCAAGACTTCAAGAAATCATCCGCGCGAACTACGTGAACAAATCAACAAACTTTTTACGCATTTGGGGCATTGCACTTGAACGGCTTTTCGCTGATGCGAACTTCGGCGGCATTGCTACTGTCGTTACGCAAAAAGATGTTACGGACATCGGAGCGACTCCGGAGGAAATCGAGAGCATCGCCGGCGTGGTGTCAGAGTTCCTTAACGCCGTTCTCGACGAATCGCATGACATTATTGTGGTATACCGTGAAACCGAAGATGGTGCCGTAAAAGGCAGCGCACGAGCCCGAACAAAAAACGTTGCCGAGATCGCTGAGCGTCTTTACGGTGGTGGCGGTCACAAATTGGCAGCCGGTTTTAAAGTACCAAACGCAAAAATGCAAAAAGCAGTAGACGGAACATGGTCAATCATTGGCACTCTTGCCAAAGGTGCATAGAATCATTGCGCTCCTTCTGCTTCAAGACTATGGTTGAGTCCTGATTCTTTATATGTTTCATATGGAAGATCAGACCTGTTCGATGTGTGGCACGGCATTGAAGGATGGAAAGTGCAGCGGATGCCAAAAAGCGCCCGCAGAGTGCTCCTGCCCGAAGAAAGCGTAGGATACAAAGAACCGCCTCAGGCGGTTCTTTTCAATATCGAAACCTTTTGGTACACTATTCTCGCTCAAGTTTGCGGGTATCGTATAGCGGTTATTATTCTAGTTTTCCAAACTCGAGATGCGGGTTCGACTCCCGCTACCCGCTCCACAAAAATCGTCTTCCGTGTGAAGGCGATTTTTGTTTTGTGTTCGACATTTTTTTATACTTCGTCTATGCTGTTCCGTCACGCAGGAGGGAAAGTGACGACCATTTACGCAATCTGCTACGACAGTCACCTCAACCGCATGGCCGCAACCGCCACGGCAGCAATCCCGAAGGACGTCGTCATCGACCTGGTGTTCCATGACAACCGCGGTACGTGGTTTCCGGCATACATGCTGATGGTTGACCGGGGATACGTTCGAGACATCAAACTCCTCCCCATGAACGACGAGCAATTGTTCGCTCTCGAGGACGGCCATCGATCCGACGAAGCAAACGTTCAGGAAGCACTCCGGTCAGCGCTCGTGCGGCTCGCGCGCCAAGATCCGCAGGCGCGTCATGTTCTCCTCGTCACTCACGCACCGCACCCTGGGCTGCAGGCCGTAGAAAAAGGACTCGCCCACCAGGTTCGTCCTGGTGACGCCGTAATTCACTACATCGAATTGGCAAACGGAACACTGGAGCACGCAATCCACTACGTCCCCTGTCCGCTCCGCATGCCCGGATAACGCCACGGCCCCGCGCTCTCACCACGAGAGAGCCGGGGTCGTTCGCATTTAGGCGCGAAAAATAATTTGCACTCTCCCTTCAACCGCATCAACACCTATAAGATCACCATCGTGGATCGCCTCGAGTAAACCCTTCACATTCGTGACACACGGTTTTCCCAACTCACGACACACGATCGCCGCATGACTCAAAATGCCGCCCCACGCCGTTACCACTCCGCCAGCTTTCATCATGAGCGGCAAAAAATCCGGTGTCGTCATGTCGGTAACAAGAATTTCACCAACTTCGATATCGGCATCAGCAATATCAGCAGCACGAATGACGCGAGCGCGACCGGTGACGGAACCGCGGGAACCAATGTGACCTCGAAGAGTTCCAACCACCCCCGACCCCTCCTTCAAAAGGAGGGGTGTTTTCATCGAACCGTACGCATCACCCAGAATCCGATTCCAGTCGATGAACCAGGTTCCGAATTGTTTTGATGACGCAGTTTCGAAGTAGCCGCAAAGATATTCGCCGAAGAATTTTGCCCCGAATTCGGCGACAAGCTTTTCACGAACTGCAGGATCGATTACTCGCAATGATCCGAAAACATCACGAAGATGATTCTCTGCATCAATATTCCTTGGATTCGTCTCTATCGACGTTCCATTCCATGAAAACGTGATCGGCTCCGTTCCCTCGTCGTAAAATCCTTGGGTGAGCTGATTGTGCGATCCGGCAACGATCTGCCCGAACGCACCATGTTGGTTGATAACGAAAATCGTACTCCACACATGATCCGCCGGATGCGGAACAAAGTCGGCGTTGTATTTCTCGGGATCGATTTCCTGCTCCGCAAACCACTTCATCGACTCCGCGATTGATGCGCCGCGTGTTCGCAGCTTCGGCAGCGCAGGATCAATTGGAATTAATCGCAACGCACAAAGCTCGCTTCCCCGACTTTGCAAAAACTCCACAAACCTTGGCGACGAATTCGCTAACTCACTCGCTGGAAATTGCGTTGGCCTATCAAACGGCAAACCAAAATATTCATTCAACACCGCAAGCCGCTCGCGCTTGGCGTTATCTTCCTTCCTATGTTCCTCCGAATTCGCCAAACCCATCCGTTGAAACCACTCCGTCAGCGAAATCTG
>CAYROW010000048.1:0-5176 GCA_964425965.1 uncultured Gammaproteobacteria bacterium | reverse complement strand
TTCACTGCTATACTTTAGGCAGCGTCATGAAGTTTCCTTCGTGATGACACTGGCCACGATATTTATTTCGTGCGCCAATAACTAATGTCATACTTTTATGGCAATGAAGAAGAAGGCACGGAAGGTTGCGAAGAAGGCCCCAGCAAAGCGCAAGGCTGCTAAGAAGCGCGCACCTGCAAAGCGCAAGGTCGCAAAGAAGGCTCGCGCCTAGTTTCAAAAAAACATTCTCAAGTAGTATTGGTGAAAGTCCTGGAGGAGTTTCATCAACACGAACGAGAATGTTTTTGTTTTCTCTACTTATGAGATTAACGGGATTTGTTGCGGAATTTTATGGCTTTTTTCGTTAAAAATCTTCACTTTCCCATATATTCCATCGTATCCTGGTGTGATTGAAACGTTACCGGTTCGGACTCGAATAACCGCGTCGGCGATAAGATTTCCTGCAACAGATTCGATCGACCGTGCATTAGCATCGAGAAGAATGTGAAATTCATTTCCAATCTCGCGAATCATCTTCTCATACATCTCTTGCACCTTCTTCCCCGCTGTCGATGAAACACCAAAACATTCGGCAATGATTTCTTGCAGCGGCACGATCGATTTATACGGAACATGATTCGTTGGTATCGCATTGATCTTTCGATCCGCGAGATCGACGACGCGAGACATGACGCCAATCGTGAGCGAGCGTTTACACGTCGGACAAACTCCGCCAATCGCCTTCGTCTGGATTGGTTCGCATGAGAATCCACAAGCCGCACAGCCGTCGACATGATACTTCCCTTCTTCTGGGAAAAACTCAATCGTATACTGAAACGCTTGTGTATCTCGCTCGCGCAGAATACGAATGAACTCATCGTAGGAATACTTTACAGGGTCAATCTCGAACACGTTTGCCTCGCGACCAAAGTTCCGTGGTGAATGCGCATCAGAATTCGAGATGAGCATAACGTTGTCGAGCGCCGTGAGTGACCGATTCATCAACGGGTCGCTCGAAAGTCCAGTTTCGATTGCGTAAATGTATGGTGTCATTTCACCAAAACATTCTTCGAGGCTGTCGAATCCGGATTTCGATCCAAAAACCGAAAACCACGGTGTCCATGCATGAGCTGGAATCATCACAATACGCTCGTCGATTCCACGAAGACGCTTGTAGAGCTCTTCGGAGTCGAGGCCAAGGATTGGTCGGCCGTCGGATCTCCGGTTGTAGCCACCGTCATCGAGCCATTGGTTGATTTTTGCAACTGTTTCGATTGACGGCGCAAGAATGATGTTATGAATGCGTCGGATTTTTCCTCCACGTTTATAAATTTGCGCAACTTCCGTCGTCATCATGTATCGCATCGACGGAAACGATCCCGATCGGAGCGCGTACAGTCCCGGCTCGGCCTCAACAAGCTTCTCCGTCATCTCCCCAAACCATGTCGGATGCGTAAAGTCTGCGGTGCCCAAAACATTTACCCCCTTCTTCTCGCACCACAGGGCGTTATTCTCAAGGGTCAGCTCTTGAGAACATGCACGACTAAACCGGGAATGCAGATGCCAATCGGTAATAACGCGCATATTACTTTCGATGTGCAATCCACGCGCTCATGCTCGAAAGCGTCAGAATGACGAGACAGTATTCCATTGCGCTTCCAACAGTCATACTCCGATGCGACATCATGTACAAAATATCCGATATCGCCGAAATCGACAGCAGTACCAACACAATACTCACCGAAATAACAGCAGCACGGTGCCGTGCAACATAAAATCCGATTCCAAGAATAGCGAGAAAAACAATAAACGATTTCTCAATCGGTAATAGCGCAATGATGTGAGTTGCAAGCACCGCAACAACCGCAAAGGTTGACGCAATCGCTCGCGATAGTGCCTTCGTTTGAAGAAAGTATGCTCCAGCAACAATGAGTAGTACACCAAGAAATGCAACACTAAACGCGCTATGCGAAAGGTCTGACGTCATTGTTCCAACACCCCGTGACGCAAACGAAGCATCGATGAATTTCCCAAAATATTGCCAGAGTAAAATGGGGGCAAACCCAAGTACGATTCCCGTCGCGACGACAATTCCTCCAAAAATTGGAGATGCCCGAAGGAGTCGCATGACGTCACCGTAAAAAGTTACGGCGTAATCCCGAAGATTTTCTGATTGACGCCTGAGGAGTACAAGAAGATCCATACCAAAGCATGGTACCAGAAATTGTTATGACGAAAGACGTGACCACAGTTCTAAAAAGAGCACGCGTTGCGTTTCGTACATCGCCTTGTTGTCGATGATAAGTCCCATAAACTCACCACGTCCATCCAAGAAAATGTTTGCAACCTTCCCGGCATACATTAATACGTACGTCGGAGCTCCGGCGGCACTTTCGACATGCCGCCGCTCGTCGAGTCCGGCCGCTTTTCCGGACTTTCCAAAGCTAATATTTTTGACGTGAATATTTTTCTCAATGCGTTCTTTTGTGTAATTCGGATACGCAACATAAAGCCCTGCATTTCGCACTGCGCTTGAGGAATACACGTAGTATTCGCTGTCCGACGCCGCTGCGACTGACGCAAGAACGTCCTCAAGAATCTGCCGAACGCCCTCGGCGCCCTCATACATTCGGACAATCGGCTGACGATCTCCCCCGTCGTAAAGTGTCTCGAGCTGTGAAACGACCGCGGAAAGCTCGTGCGTCGCCTTGTGTAAGCTCGCCTCCTTCTCGGCGAGCATCTCCTCAAGTCGCCTTGGGGGCTCTGCGACGAAATATTGCCGCGTCTCCGCATTATAAAAACGCGCCAGACCATGGGCCTGGAGCTCTTTCAAGAGATCATACACGGTTCCTCGATTCATCCCGGTCGCGACCGCTAATTGCCGAACGCTGCTCGGTCCCTCTTTGACGAGAGACAAATAGACTTTTGTCTCTTTTGGAGCCAATCCAAGTGCTGCGAAAAGTGATTCGTAGCGTTCCATGCCAAAATGGTACCGAACAGACCCTCGTGCGTCAACGAAAATCCTGACGGTTATCCCTTTGCCATCGCCTCAGCCCGCGCGAGCTCTTCTGGCGAGTTAATACCGACAACGTCCATTGGGTCAGCATCTGCGGTCACAATCGGCATACCCTCCTCCATCGCGATCCCGATGAGGTCGGTAAGATAATATTCGCCACTCGCGTTTGTGTTCTTCAAGTTTTCAAGCCGATTCCAGGCCCAAGCTGCGGGAAAGGCAAAAATCGCCGGATTCACCTCGGTTACCGCGAGCTCTTCCGGCGTCGCATCTTTCGCTTCGCGAATTGCTGTGACATTCCCGTCGGCATCACGCAAAATGCGCCCCCACTTTACGAATGTTGCAAAAGCATCCTCAAAATTAGGCACTTTTGCCGTCAACATCGCGACGGACGCCGGGTTGTTCGATTGAATATCGACAAGTCGATTCATCACTTCCGGCCGGATAAACGGATGGTCGCCGTACAACACCACCACACGATCTGCATCGCCGACCGCCTCTTTCGCCGATCGGAGCGCATGGCCCGTGCCAAGCTGCTCCGTCTGCACCGCGTAATCCACCGAATCCTTCAAAACATCATGAAACATCGCCTCGCTCCATGAACCGACCACAACCACCGGTTTTTCATCGATTCCCGATTCCTTCACGCTCCGTACCAGACGGGTAATCATCGGCTCACCAGCAACCGAAATCAGCGGCTTTGGAATATCGCTTTTCATGCGAGTTCCTTTTCCGGCAGCAAGAATGACGACACGGGTGGTAGGCATAGTAAAGAAATGGTAGCACGCTAGGGTTACCAGGGGAACTTTTCGCCTTTAAACCAAAATTGTCCGGTTTCGGGTTTCGAGACTGCGAGTTTGAAGATGTCTTCCGCGGCTTCCTCGGGCTCGATGTCAGCATCAGAACCGCCCATGTCGGTCTTTACCCAGCCTGGATGAACAGAAGAGACGGTGACTTTACCGTCCAAGCGAATCGCAAGGCAGCGAGTAACCATATTCAGCGCCGCTTTGGAGATTTTATAGTCGGGATAATCGGAATGATATGTGTGCCCCATCGATCCTGAGCTCGATGAAATATTCAGAATATGGCCGCCCTTATTCATGACCGAAATCAATCGTTCAGTGAAATCAATCGTTCCAAAAAGGTTCACTTCGAGCGTCTTCCGCAAAAGATCAAGATGAATAATCGCATCATCTTCAATTCCCGACCAAATGCCTGCGTTATTAATGAGAATATCGATCTTCCCTCCAGAATCGACGATTGATTTCGTGCATGTGGCGATGCTTTCTGCATTCGAAAGATCGAGCTGAAGCATCAAAAATCGCTCGTGCTCGATGGGAGAAGTACCGGAAGTCGATGTTCCGATGACGAAGTCGCCATTTTGAAGAAATCGTTCGGCGAGTGCTTTGCCGATACCACGACTCGCACCAGTGATAACGATGGTTTTCATACGAACATATTTTACTCGTCAAAACAAAAACGAGCCACTGGGGCTCGGCTTGTTCTGTGAAAAGATTCTCTGTCCTGGCGGCCACCTACTCTCGCCACCTTGACTACCATCGGCCCGTGCAGGCTTAACGACCGTGTTCGGGATGGGAACGGGTGTTGCCCTGCCGGAAGTGCCACCAAGACGGAGGATCCTTTCGATCAGTTTCTGCAAATAGTGAAGAACGTATTGTTGCTCGTTTCCGAGAACAATCAGTGAATGGAGAGCCCGACCTATTAGTACCGCTCGGCTGAACGCATTGCTGCGCTTACACCTACGGCCTATCAACCTAGTAGTCTCCTAGGGGTCTTAGTGAATATTAATCTTGAGGTCGACTTCGCGCTTAGATGCTTTCAGCGCTTATCCGAACCGAACTTCGCTACCCGGCGGTGCCCTTGGCAGGACAACTGGTTCACAAGAGGTTCGTCCATCCCGGTCCTCTCGTACTAGGGATGAGTCCTCGCAATATTCGACGTGTATAGTAGATAGGAGACCGAACTGTCTCACGACGTTCTGAACCCAGCTCGCGTACCGCTTTAATTGGCGAACAGCCAAACCCTTGGGACCTTCTTCAGCCCCAGGATGCGATGAGCCGACATCGAGGTGCCGAACCTCCTCGTCGCTGTGGACGCTTGGAGGAGACCAGCCTGTTATCCCCGGAGTAGCTTTTATCCGTTGAGCTTCCGCCGTCCTATATC
>CAYROW010000047.1:0-5215 GCA_964425965.1 uncultured Gammaproteobacteria bacterium | reverse complement strand
GAACCGGCGACCTTCTCCTTGGCAAGGAGACGTTCTACCACTGAACTACTACCGCATGCTCGCTTGCCCAACAGCCGTCGCTGAAACTCGTTTGCACTCGTTTTGCGCTTTGTCTGTTGGCCGCTCGCCTTGCCGACGGAGTCGGCAGTGGCTGCATCGGAATATCGCTCATTTGCCGCAAAACTATATCATGGGTGGTTTTGCTGGTCAACGGCGGTGTATGCTTCTGTTTATGTTTCCTACCCGATCCATTGCGTTCATGAATTTATACCTCTCCTGCGTATTTTCGGCTGGAGCTGTTCTTGGAACACTTGTCCTCCCGTCGTTTCTCCCGAATGTTCATGTCGATGACCTCTTGCCAATCACACCATCAGCAGCGACAAACACTCCCCCGTCCAAACCCGTAAACCTCCTCTTTGTTGGCGACATCATGCTCGCCCGTGGTGTTGAATGGAAAATTAGTCAAACAAATCTCGACTACCCGCTTTCCAATATTGCCGACTACCTTTCTGCGCCAGACCTCACCATTGGCAACTTTGAAGGAACGATTCGCGAAGCCCCCAAACAAGAACTCGACGGTTTCACATTCGACACAACACCCGAAATTGCCAAAATGGTCGCTGATGCCGGCGTCGATTTCGTCTCGCTTTCCAATAATCATAGCGACAACTACGGATCCTCCGTCGTTGCCTCTACTCGCAACACCATTGCGAGTCTCGGCATGACGCCGTTTGGCGATCCGTACGACAGTAAAGATTTTATTGGTCATACAACCGTGAATGGAGTCTCGATCTCCTTCGTTGGCTTTCACGCATTCGGCGAAGAGCCAGAGTCGATCGTTGATAGCATTCGCACCGAGAAAGCAGCGGGCAATTTCGTCATCGTCTTCCCGCATTGGGGGAATGAATACCAGGACACTCCAAGCATTGCGCAAACCGAAGCAGCGCACCTCTTTGCTGATGCCGGAGCCGACATAATTGTTGGCGCACATCCGCACGTCATTCAAACCTACGAAAACTACAATGGCGTGCCGATTATTTACTCGCTTGGAAATTTTCTTTTTGATCAAGACTGGAGCGTTCCTACGCAGCAAGGGCTTACACTCGGCGTCACAATCGACACTCAATTTCTCACACTCACCTTTGTTCCAGTCTCCGTTGTACACGCGCGTACAACCGTCATGAATACAGCCGATGCTTCAACGATTCTCTCGACGCACAACCTTCCTATTATCCTGAAAATTCCACGGGTAACAACCCAAAATATTCCAGTGCAGCAATAATTCCTGGACGTTTTCCCTCCCAACATCCTTCAATAAGCTCTTGCGGGCTCCCCCAAAATACACGAGTGAACTCTCGATGATGCGCGTCTAAATTCATTGGCGTTCCCGGTTCCATCTGGCCAAAAACAAACTGCTGTTCTTGGCCGACAAAACCGCCAGGCCACTGTGCAACATACGCGTCATCCCAACGGTAGCGAAACTTTTCATCCATCACACCAAGAATCGTAATATTCGACGGATCAACACCAAGCTCCTCCGATGCTTCGCGTAGTGCAGCATCGATCACGCCCTCTCCCTCATCAATTCCACCTTGCACGGTCTGCAACGCATCACCGTATATCTTGTCGCTTCGTTCGCAGCACAACACCCGACCGTGGCCGTCGGTTAATAAAAGTGCAGCATTTTGGCGATAGCGATCAATTGATTCCATAATTACTCAGTAATTGAGAGCGTATGATGCGCGATCGATCCGTCTGGCGCAAAATGAAATGCGCCATTGCACGTTTTCCCATCTAAACATGACGGTAACCAAAATGCGTCATCCGGCCACATCTCGGAATATGGAATGTCCCCGATCGCGAACCATTGCGGCTGCATTTCCTCGGACTCGGCGACCGTGCCACTCCACCGGTCCACGCGGAACAGATGCACCTCGAGAATTCCGTCCTGCCCCTCAAACGTAAATTCAAGGACACCCGCCGGCGTCATCGATTCCACCGTTAATCCGCATTCCTCAGCAACTTCGCGCCTTGCCGCACTCTCAATCGACTCTCCCTCCGCAACTTTTCCTCCAAATCCGTTCCACTTCCCCGCCCCAAAACCACGCTTCTTCATGCCAAGAAGTACACAACCAGGCTCAGCAATAACGCACAGCGTGAGAAGTTTGTTCATACAATGATTGATTGACTAAAACGGTACCACAAGGTGCAATGTGGCGGGAGAGCAACATGAAATCAAAGGTCATTGCGCTTATCGCGATAAGCGGATACGGAAAAACCGAGCTCATCAAGGCAGTAAGCGGAATGGACATCGGTGTCGTGGAGGTGCGCTCGTTCACCACGCGACCACGCGAACCGCGAGACAACGACAGCACCTACGAGTTCATCACTCGCGAAGAACTCGATCGACGCCTCGCTGCTGGACTCGTCGTTCAGCACGACAAGTACGGCGAGAACTTCTATGGCAACGTTCAGTCGCAGTTCGACGCCATCGGTACCAATATCGGCATCCTGGCGATGACGGAACCCGGAGCTCGCGCGCTCATCGCGCTCGGCTACGACGTTCGCATCGTGAAAGTGGTCGCAGTCGGTGCACCGATTCGGGAAGGCCGAGCCAAGGCTGACGACGGGCGCATCGATCACCTCCGAGCCGACGTCACCATCACGAACGACTTCGCTCCCGGCGGACTCGAACGCGCAATCCTCGATCTCGCCGCATTCATCACGACCGCATTCTGAACCCCAAACGACGACGCCCCGGATCCGCAAGGATGCCGGGGCGTTACAATAAAAATCAGAAATAGAAAAACACCGTCGTTTGACGATGTTTTTCTGGTGCCGGGAAAGGGACTCGAACCCTTGATCCATTTCTGGAAGCAGATCTTAAGTCTGCCGCGTATACCAACTTCGCCATCCCGGCGTACCCATATTCTGCACGAAACTCCACTTTGAAACAAGCAGGAGCCTGGCACACCGTTGGTGCCAGGCTCCGCGCGAACGTTCAGGACTCTTCGGCGTGATACGTGAGGTAGATAGGACGAGCATCGATGTCTCCATCTCCTTCCTTCCCCACGACGGTCGAGCGAGGCGCGACGCGTTGCGCTGCCAAGAGCGCAGCGACTGCAGCCGGATCATTCGACCACCGAACGGAGAAGAGACTCATGACTACGCGACTCGCGTATTCAGCGGCATTCAGAATTTTCGCGTCCTGCAGCTTCCGCGGCCGCTTCGGCGTTTCCGGCGCGCTCTCGAGCTCCTTTCCCGTGAGGTACATGGCGTACTTTTCAGGATTCCTCCAGCGCCAATACCACGCCTTCAGCCCCCAGAACGAGCGCTCTCCCTCGAGATACGCGTCTTTCGCATCTTCCCTCGCCCTCTGAACGAACCTGTCGTCGATTTCCACCCGGGTCGGAGAACGGCCTTCTTGCCAGCGGTGGTAGCCGTTGGCCTGTGCAAGTGCACAGTCCATGATGGGGCCACCGACAGCACGGAACACGAGCCCGGGCTGGATGTCATCCGCCGCGAGCATAGTCTCGAGGAAGCGCTTCATGTCGCCCTCGCGGCCATCTTTCCCCTGAAAGAACTTCACCGTCCAGCGGTTCATCCCCTCCGGGTCGAGCGGACCGAACGCGATGTCGACATTGACGGTCGTCACACGACGCGATTTCCCGCCCGTCACGACAACGTCGGTGGAGAGCGACCACACCTGCGCTGCTGCGATGACGGAGATCATTGCCGCGGCGCCCTTGTCGTTGCGAACGACCACCGGAGCGCCGAGCGGCGCCTGGGACGGGAGCCATTCGATGTCCTGGATGGATTGGGGGAAGTGCACCCTCCGGAAGACCACGACGATTTCGCGACCGGAGTCATTCTGGACCTCCGGAAGCACGAAGTGGATCAAGGGGGTCACCGTCTTTCCGATCGTTGCCGGCAACGGCGGCGGAGCTCCCTCGACGGGGTCCGGTTCCGGCGCGACGAGCGTTTGACGGGCCGGAGCATGCGTCACCATTTCGCCAGGAACCGGCGGCGCAACGACTTGCGCAGGCCGATTGACCGACCGAAGAACCGGGCTTGCTCCCGGAACCGGGGGCGGCGGAGGCTCCTCGCCATACACGGTAGCGCGAGTAGGATCGTATTTGTTGCTCATGGCAACCCTCTGGGAAAGAATTGAACGGATCCGCACGTTTGCGGTTCCTCAGTGGAACACGAAAAGTGGTGAAAAGTCAATGAGTACGGTACAATTTTTGTAACATATGTTGCACGAGGAAGAACACGACGACTCACCGAGAATCGTTGAAAAAACAGCGGATCCGGAAGAACAAACCATCGAAAATACCCTGCGACCATCGCGGTTAAATGATTTTGTTGGCCAAGACGATTTAAAAACAAACCTCTCCATTTTCATCGACGCCGCAAAAGCACGCAACGAACCTATTGAGCATATCCTCCTCTACGGCAATCCTGGGCTTGGTAAAACAACACTTGCCCACATTATCGGCGCAGAGATGGGCGCGAATGTTCGCGTGACGAGTGGTCCGGCATTAGAACGTGTCGGCGACTTAGCCGCGATCCTCTCCAATCTTTCTCGCGGCGACGTGCTCTTCATCGACGAGATTCACCGCATGAACCACAACATTGAAGAAGTGTTGTACCCGGCAATGGAAGACTTTGCGCTCGATCTTGTTGTTGGCAAGGGGCCATCAGCACGAACGCTCCGATTAAATCTTGAACCGTTTACCGTCATCGGCGCTACCACTCGCCTTTCGTTACTCTCGGCCCCGCTTCGTGATCGCTTTGGGAGTACCCTTCACCTGAACTTCTACTCAGACGATGACATGGCAAAGATCCTTCATCGTAGTGCGAAGATTCTCAATCTCGACATGAATGAAGAAACCGCAAAGACGATCGCGTGTCGTGCGCGAAAAACACCACGCATCGCGAATCGTCTCTTAAAGCGCGTTCGTGACGTTGCCCAAATTCGTCACAACGGAATGCTTACTCCCGACGTTGCGCACGAGGCGCTGACGATGCTCGCAATCGACGACTTAGGCCTCGATCCTGTTGATCGTCACTTGCTCCTCACGCTCATCGAAAAATTTAACGGCGGTCCGGTTGGTCTTGGAACACTGGCGGCGGCGACACAAGAAGAAACAGAAACGATCGAAGAAGTCTACGAACCGTACCTTCTCCAGCTCGGATTTTTAGAACGCACACC
>CAYROW010000046.1:0-5420 GCA_964425965.1 uncultured Gammaproteobacteria bacterium | reverse complement strand
AAAGACGTCGTGAAACTTACCGACGGTCCAGCAGAAGATATTATCGAAACTCCACAAATCGAACGCCCAATCATCGAGTAATAAAAAACACCCTTCGTTTACGAGCGAAGGGTGTTTTTTATTTACTTCGTTTTCTTTGCTGCGGCCTCTTTCTTTGGCGCCGCTGCTGCCTTATTGAGGGCGAGCATAGCTCGTGACTTCACGCGAGCTGCAGTGTTTGCTTTGAAGACATGCTTTGTCACCGCCTTGTCCATTGCCTGATCAAGTTCGCGGACAAGTTTCTGAGCATCTTCGATCTTTCCTGCCTCCAAAAGCTTGCGGAACGAGCGGCGCATGGTATCGATGTGGCCTTTGACGTTTGCATTTCGGACCCGACGAACCTCACTCTGTTTCATGGCTTTCTTGGCGTTTCGAAGATTTGGCATAATTCCGTGAGGAAAGTTTCAATAAGAATACGCGAATGTTAGCGGAATAGTCAGGAAGCGTCAAGCATCGCCGCGACAAGACGGTCTACCGCAACATCCGGGGCAAGCCCTCGTTTCATTGCAAAATCAAGATCCGACGCAAGCTCATGCCACTGCTTCATTCGATCAAATGATCTGCGACGGGCCTCTCCAAGGACTTTTTGCGCAACAAACGGATGCAAACCAAGCACATTGGCAACGTCTTGTTTCCCGATGTTTGGCAATGTGTCGCAAAGAGATCGCACCTGAAGCAACAGACGAATCTGCCGAACAAGCATTCCAAAAAGAGGAAATTCCTCCGCGCCAGCCGTTCGCTCCTCATGGAGTTTTTTCAGGGCAAATGACGCACGATCTGCACTCATCGCGTCCATCAGGGCAAAAATATCCTCACGATACTCACTTGAAACAAGTTTCGTGATCATTTCCTCCGAAATTGGACCATCCCCGGCATATGCAGAAAGCTTTCCTATCTCTGTTTCCAGCCTCCACGAATCGTTCCCAACCCGATCGACGAGTGCCGCAATGACCGACGGAACCATTACCGCTCCGTAGGCCTTTGCCCGATTCGCAATCCACGTCTGAAGCTCTGATCCTGAAAGCGCTGGAAGAGGGTAATTATGAACGTCTTTCATTGTTAAAACCCGCTTCCATAATTCTGTTTTTTCGACCTTATCCTTTGAAGCCGCGTCCACGAGCACAACAATTGAAGATTCCGGAACACGCTCTAACGCCGCAATCCACGGCTCTGCATCAGGTTTTGTTGTCACCGTCGAAAAAATTCCATTCACACGAATCATTCGCTTCGTGGAAAGAAACGGGGACGCTGCAATCGCTTCAGAAACGCGGACGAGATTCACATCATCTTTCTTTCCAAAAACAAACTCATCGATATTCATTCGTGTTGGATCAAACTTCTCCGCGAATTTATCAACAAACTCTCGTGAGCGTTCTTTGACACGAAAAGCGTCATCACCGTAAACGAGCAAAATCATACTTATTCCATGTCTCCCCAAGAATCGGCAGTATCAACGTCAACAACAAGCGGAACATCAAACCGTGCAATCGATCCCATAATTTCCCGAACATGTTTCTCGAGTTCTTCGGCATCCGACTTCTTCACTTCAAAGACAAGCTCATCGTGAACCTGCGCAATCATTCGTGCATCAAGCTTCGATGTTCGAAGATATTCCGCAACCGCATTCATTGCCATCTTAATAATATCGGCCTGCGTTGCCTGAATTGGCATGTTAATCGCCATACGTTCTGCCGCGGCAACAAGTTGCGGCATGCCAGAGTTTACGTCTGGCAAATATCGACGACGACCAAAAAGGGAAGTCACAAATCCGTCGGTATGCGCCTGAAGCTTTGTCGCATCAAGATACGATCGAATTCCAGGATGCGCCATGAAATATCGATCAATGAATTCCTTTGCCTCTTCAAATCGCACATTCGCGCTCTTGGCCAGTGCCCGTGCGCCGATGCCGTACAAAATACCGAAGTTAATAGCCTTTGCCGCGTATCGTTGCTCCTTCGTTACACTATCCTCGTCGATGCCCCACATTTCTGCTGCGGTACGCTTATGAATATCCGCACCGTCAGTAAACGCCTCAATGAACGATCGGTCTTTTGCAATCGAAGCAGCAAGCCGCAGTTCAATTTGCGAATAGTCAGCACTCAACAACACGCAACCCGGCGCAGCGACGAACGCTTTGCGAATTTCTCGTCCAAGGTCGGATCGAATCGGAATATTCTGCAAATTTGGATCTGACCCCGACAGTCGCCCCGTCGCCGCAACACACTGATTAAACCGCGCATGAATTCTGCCATCAGCTTGAACGAGTTTCGGCAGCGTATCTGCATACGTTCCTTTTAACTTTGCCAGCTCTCGGAACTCCGAAATCTTCTGCACAATCGGATGCACATCGACAATCTTCTCGAGTTCTGGTGCTGCAGTCGAAAAACCGCTCTTCGTCTTTTTGATGCCTTTCGTTGGGATTGCGAGGTCGACAAACAATACATCGGCGAGTTGCGATGGAGAATTAATGTTAAATTCACGACCTGCATCCTGATGGATCGATTTTGTTAACTCCTGCAAACGATCATCAAACTTCTTCGACAGCGTTGCGAGATGGTTGCTATCAACCGCAAAACCATCCTTCTCCATAGCGAACAACACCGGAATAAGCGGCATCTCAATGTCATCAGCGAGCTTCTTCATTCCTTCGTCGGCAAGTCTCCGATCAAGCACGGTCGCAAGCGGCAGCAATGCGCCGATCATTTCCTGCGCGCTCGCATCGACCGAGATTGAAGCGCCAATAACAGATTGAACAATGTCACGATATCCAAATTCGCGATCGCCCGAAGCAAGCAAATACGCCGCAACCTGCGTATCAAAGAATGGGCGACGAAGAAGGTGCTCAAGATCGATTCCGAGATCGTCGATGACATGCAAAGTCGCCTTAATATCGTGCGCAATAATCGTCTTCGCCTTCCCGATTATTGCAACGACCTTTTTGAGATCGTCGACACTCGGATCATTCATCGACACAACATTTCGACCATCAGTCAACGCAATCGCCGCAATCGATCCGCCGAAGAGATCCTTCTCCTTCGCTTGAATCATTACGCCAATCCGATCGAGTTCGAGGTCGGCCAGCGATCCAGCAGGAAGGGAAGCGTGACGCTTCGACACACCTTTCGACTGCGCAACAATCTTCGAAACCGGTGCCTCGCGTTCAGTCTTCTCATCCTTTCCCTCGTACTTCTTGAGCAACGTTTTAAATTCAAAATCGCGGAGAAGCGGAAGAAGCGCATCGAGATTCGGCTTCTGTGTCTTTGCATCGTCGCGAGAAAATCCTTTCAACGGAACATCGCGAACCACAGTTACCATGCGTTTCATTTGCGCCGCATGCGTTTCTTGGTCCTCAAATTTCTTCGCAAACTTTTCTGGAAGATCGCCGCGCTTCATCGCGTCAAAAATTCCGTCGACAGTTTTATAGGTGTTAATGAGTTCGACCGCGCCCTTCTCGCCAATCCCACGAATACCAGGAAGATTGTCGGACGTATCTCCGACCAATGTCTTGTAATCGATGAGCTGCGACGGTGTCAGCCCGTAACGTTCTTTCACCGCAGCGTTATCGTAGAGTTTTGTTTGCGACAACCCTTTTACGAAAAACACCACGTGCGTCATCGGTGTCACGAGCTGGAGTGCATCGAGATCGCCGGTCACGATAAGCGTCTTTACGCCGTCGGCCTCATTCATCGCGCTAATCGTTCCCAAAATATCATCGCCTTCGAATCCCGGAACAGAAAGCGACGGAATTCCATACGGCTTCAATAACTCCTGGATCATCGGAATCTGATCGTACAATTCCTGCGCCTTTTTCTCTCGCGTTGCCTTATACTCTGCGTATTCCTCATGACGGAACGTTCCGCCTGGTAGATCCCACGCAACCGCCATGAAGTCTGGCTTAAGCTCCGCTCGCATTTTTTCAATGACCATCGCAAAACCGTACACCGCATTCACGACGCGTCCGTCTTCAGTCGTCAACGGCGGAATTGCATGCCATGCGCGGTGCAAAAGTGCGTTACCGTCCAAGATTAAAAAGGTCTTTTGCGATGTGGTCATATTGCTCGAAGTGTATCGGAAAATCATCAAAAACGAAACCGGAGCCCGCAGCGCGTTGCTGCAGGCCCCGTCCGCCGAACATCTGCCCTACGCGGGCATTTCTCCCAGGAACGTTTCCGAGCCAATCGTCGTCACCGCCCCGGAGTGGCCCACGAGGTGAACCTGCTCGCCGGAACGGCCGAAGAGCGCGTACGGGAACGTGGAATCCTCGGCCATCAGCCGAGCCACGCGCATTTCGCGCAGCTCCTTCGGGTGGAGGACGATCATCTTCGAGCCATCGAGCTCACGCTTGATGTACGCGACCGTATCCGTGGTACAGGTCACGAGATCGATCTTCGGCCCACGAGCGAGCCGCGTCTCCTGACCGACGGGCGTCGATCCAAGACTCTTCTTCGTGAAGTCCGCCGTCACACCGGTCCTGAGACACCGATCGAGCTTGGGCGACGGGACCATGACGATCCGACCACGGAAAAGAACGGCCATAACGCCTTCGACCAGGAGGAAGTCGTCCAACCGTCCCGACACGTCGATGACGTCGTAGTCCGGGCACGGACCGGTCGAGCAGTAGTACGTCACGAGCTTCTCCGCGGGAGCCAGCGTGGCCTTCGCGAGAAGAGTCACGTCTTTCTTCCGACCAGCGAGGTACACCTCGGCGAAGAACTTCGCGACAGCCCGCATTTCTTCCGAGGTCGGATCCCGCGGCGCTTCTTTCGCATTCCGGACAGAGAGAAGGATCGACTCGCGGCCGGACTGGGTCACGAGCATCGAGGATTGGATCACCCGCGCGACGACAGCGGGGTCTTGGGCCTCCCGCTCCACGGAGAAGACCAGCGCGAGCTTGTCGTCGACGAGGATCATGTCGATGTAGTGGACGCCATCCGGACCGTACGTTTCGGGGATGAGGTCCGGATCCGCGAGAACCTGCTCAGAATCGAGCGCGAGACCGTCTTGGGCAAAGAGAAGCGTGAACATCGAAACTCCGAGGGAACCTTGATGAGAGACAGCCGGCGTACTCGGTTACGATAACCGAGCCCTAGGCGGCAGAAATATGCCCGAATATCCAAATATCGTCAATCGTTAGCCAAATATTTATCTTTTCAAAATTCGAAAACTTTGCTAGGATTCTCCCAGGTTTCAAAACAGATTCATGCCTTGATAGCTCAGTTGGATAGAGCAGGGGACTTCTAAGCCCAAGGTCGGTGGTTCGATTCCACCTCAAGGCACCAATCTTTCTTGAACCAACAAAAAACCTCCCAAACGGGAGATTTTTTGATGGGGCGATTAACGGGGATCGAACCCGTGTAGCCGGGACCACAACCCGGTGCTCT
>CAYROW010000045.1:3973-5520 GCA_964425965.1 uncultured Gammaproteobacteria bacterium | reverse complement strand
TGTGACTTCAAGGACATGCCCTGCAAGCACCAGCGAGTACGGCGAGGCGGTGGCCAGGCCGAGGGGGAGCGAGCGAGGCCGATTCCTCGTTTTATTGAAACTATCAGCATTACGCAAAACAAAGAGCGCACCACGGGCTGCGCTCCTTGGAACGATTGAACGTTCTTTGAGCGGCTGTTGTGGTGCGCCTACGCCTAGTTGATCTCGTGGATCGGTCCTTGGTCTTGCGAGAAGACCCAGCGGCCGGCTTGGGAGGCGGGCAGCTCGGGCCCGCGTCCGACCATGTACGGCGATCCAGAACTGTACTGGATCTCTCCGTCGTTCTGAATCTCCACACGGAGGTACAGCTTGCCGTGGCTGCTTCCGCAGCCGTACTCCAGACGCCTGTCCTGATCGGAGGCGGAGTACGACGCGCTGATCGCGGCGTGTGCGGCTTCGTCGCAGTCCGGGATCTCGGTAATTTTCATCCCCGTGATCCGCTCGACGCGTTTGACGAAGAACTCCGCGGTTTCCGGCGAGCGAGCGCCATTTTTCCGGTTCATTTGTGCTCCCTATTGTAGCCCTATGGAGAGGAACCGACGGTCAGGGCGTGCCGTTGGTGTGGTGGCGGGTGCCACCCGATGGCGTGAGCGATTGCTCAGCGCGCCTTACGGAAAGAAACGAATTTCTTTTCTTAAGGCGCGGAACAATAGTACAACAATAAGTATAGCAGTTTTTTGCTGTTTTGTCAATATTTCTAGCTAGTATTAGCGATTTTAACGACCGTGGACGAGTGCTTTTTCGGTAGCAACAGCGATTCCCAGTGTTACTGACGCTTGGTGTCAGTTTCGAAATTTCCTTGAAACAACAAACCCCGTGCTGATGAGCGACACCAGCCGCTCTCAGTAGAGGGGGCTTGTCGCTCGACCCGTCAAACGGGTCTAGCACGGGGCGAGTGCCTACTTCTTGCGGTGCTGGGTGTAGTAGGCGTACACAATGAGGATCAACGAGACGGCCTGCTGGAGGGCGAGCCATGGGTAGTTCTCATACCACATGAGCACTCCGCATGCGACGTGCATGAGGATGTACCACAGGTAGCCGCTCCCGCGTTCCTTTGCGAGGAGATACGTCCCCACGAGGTATCCGGCAACGAGAGTTGTCTCCAGCAGCTGCTTGAGGGTGTTGAAGCCCCCGAAGTCCCAGAAGCTGTACAGGAAGCCGAGCGGGATGCTGAGGAGCGCGAGACGATCCAGCCACTTGGGCGCTTCGCGCCGGCTCCCTCGCACGGCGATCAGGAGTCCAAGGAGCATGGACGGAGCACCGCTTGCCTCCACGGACGCGGCGATCCAGTTCCGTTCCTCGATGAAGATCGCGACCCACGGCGGGAGGCCGAGGATGTAGATGCTCCACGCGGCGATGCGCCACCGGCGAGCAGTGCTGGTCTTGCCGGATCGCTTCGTTCGTTCGGACGCTGCGAGAAACACCTTGTTGAGGAGGTAGAATCCTCCGCCAAGGAGCTGGAGCACAATGTGCAAGGGACACCTCTGAGTGACAGATGGCGGTATGCC
>CAYROW010000045.1:0-3873 GCA_964425965.1 uncultured Gammaproteobacteria bacterium | reverse complement strand
CGACGCGAACGGTATCAAAACACCATGTCTACTGACACTTAGCGTCAGCTTTCCTTACGTACTCTCACGAGTGCTTTCCCCACCTCATTCGCAAGAACAGCGACAGCGGTTGCGATTGCGGTAAACGTGAAGAAGATGACTGCGGGGAGGATGGTCTTGTGAAGGAGGATCGATGTAATCGCGAGGATTCCGTAAGTGACGGCGCAAAGCCCGATGAGTGACGCGAGGGTGTGGCGCGCGGTCCATTTCCAGGTGAGGTGAAAACGTTTTGCGATGACTGGCCAAAGGAGACTCGCCAGGGTGCAGAAGAGGGAATAGGAAAGGAGAAATGGTTGGACGAGGCTCATGTGCAGTGAGCCGTGAATTTCTGGACGCTTTGGCATAATTGCCACGACAAGCGTTCCGATTGCTTCCGGAACGTGTGCAAAAATTTGTCCAAGAATGGTGACGAGAACGAGAAGTATTCCAAAACATTGCAGCACAATGGCGGGCACCATAACAAACCACACGCCGTACCCAACAACGGCTTGAACAACCATCGTGAGAGGAGAGGTTCTTTGAGCATTATGCATATAATTGAAGTATAACCGGAACCGACACGAAGTGTCAGTTGATACTGCCAGCTGATGACCGGTGCAGTGTTATACTTACGGTATATGTTTGGATTCTCTCGACCATCGTTTCGATACGATTCAACATTGCGGCGAACTCAGGCAAGTCCGGCGTCCTGGCGACGAGACGGGAACACGTTTGTGTTTGGGCCAGATTACGTTGCCGCAGTGCTCGCGCAAGAACAACGTTTCGCGAAAGACTTTAGCGCAGAGCGAGCAGCAGACGCTGAATGGATTGGCGGAGTGTCGGCCGCAATGCTTCGAAAGGATTTCCCTGAAGCGATCCGTGAATACGAGCGCGCATCTGAACCGCGATTCCCGCTGAAATAAGTATGTTGAACTCTCTTTTCCTTGAAATCGCGGCGGTCATGATGACTGCGGGGTTATTTTCGCTCATCGCGTATAAGTTGAGGCAGCCGTTAATCATCGCCTACATCGCGACAGGAATTGTGGTGGGGCCGGGGTTGTTTAACCTTGCGCATTCGGTGGACGTGTTCGAGACGATGTCGTCAATCGGTATTGCGTTTTTGTTATTCATCGTTGGGCTCAACCTCAACTGGCGCAACGTAAAAGATGTCGGCCGCGTGGCGCTTATTGCCGGATCGGCGCAAGTCATTATTACATCAATCATCGGCACGAGCATTGCGCTTGCACTCAGTGTGCCGTTGCCAACGGCGATTTTTCTTGGCGTCGCGTTTTCGTTCTCGTCCACCATTATCATCGTGAAGCTGTTAACGGATAAAGAAGACCTCGATCGCTTGTACGGCCGTATTGCCGTGGGAATGCTTATTGTGCAAGACATTATTGCGATGCTTATTTTGCTCGTCCTTTCTGCAATGCACGACGGACAAGACTTGCGCGCAATTCTTACGTTCTCACTTGGTAAAGGTCTTGTGACGATATTCGCGTTGTGGCTCCTCGCAAAACTCGTTGTGCCAAAAGTATTCTCTTACGCGGCGCGAAGTCAGGAACTATTGTTCTTGATTGCGCTTGGGTGGTGTTTTGCTGTTGCGAGTGCGCTGCAGTATTTCGGATTCGGTATTGAGAGCGGTGCGTTGCTTGCCGGCGTGACGCTTGCGGGAACAGGGTTTCAACATGAAATTGAAGCAAAGATTCGCTCGCTTCGAGATTTCTTCCTGGTCATTTTCTTTATTGTTCTCGGAACGCATTTAACGCTCGGCGCGTTTGATCATGTTGTGGTGCCGGCAATAATTTTGAGTGCGTACGTGCTGATTGGTAACCCACTTATTGCACAGTTCATTATGCGATTCATGGGCTACCACGCGCGCACCGCATTTCTTGCGGGAACAACGGTTGCGCAGATTAGCGAGTTCTCCTTCATTATGCTTGCAGCCGGTATTGCTGGCGGCTACGTGTTGCCCGAGGCAATGACGCTTGCGACGATTGTTGGGCTTATTACCATTGCGGGTTCGTCGTATCTTGTTGCGTACAATGAAACCATTTACGAAAAATTTTCGGTGTATTTCCCGTCAAAAAAACTTGAGCATGACGACGTGAAGCATGCAGGAAGCGATGTTGTGCTGCTGGGATACGACAGAATGGGTTTGGAAATTTTGCCGAAGATTGAAGCGATGACCGACGAATATCGCATCATCGATTTTAACCCTGCGGTTGTTGAGCGATTGTTGGTGGAAGGAAAACCGGTGATGTACGGCGACGTTGGTAGTGAAGATGTGCTCATGATGGCACACGTCGACAAAGCGAAGCTCGTCATTTCCACGATTCCCGATATGAGTGTGAATGACGCGATTCTGGACTTTTTCCGTCATAGGCGCAGTAAGGCATCGATTGTTGTGACGGTAAAGTCGTCGTCTGACGCAAAGCGATGCTATGATTTGGGTGCAACGTTCGTTATTGTGCCAAGCATTCTTTCTGGCGAGCGATTTGGAGAGTTTTTGGCAAAGCGGAAGGAGAAGAAGACGCAGTGGAGCACGCTTGCGAAAACCTACATGCACTGGGTAAATGATCGCGGATAATTTCTTTGTATGGTGATGAATTTTGAAAAACCGCAAACAGCCGGCGTGCATCATGAGATTGCACCACCGCCAGTGCTCCAAAAGCCGCGCATGAGTATGGAAGAGCGTTTGGCGGCCAGGCTTCAAGCAGAATCGCCGGTAGAGCGTGAAGCTCCTCAGGAGGTGCCGAAATCTGCAGAGCAGGAGCGTTTGGAATATCAACAAGCGTACGCGGCGGCAATCGCGGCAAAGCGAGCGCGTGATTTAGCTCAAGCTCGAGAAATTGCCGATAGGCTCCGTGGCGGGCCAGCAATGCCGAAATTCTCTGATTTCGCCCCAGCCCGTGAGACTCCGTCCGAGGAGCCTTCAGAAGAGCAAACCGAGCAAATTACCCGCATTCCACAGTTTGAGAATCGCTATAAGAGCGCGGCCTAGACGTGGGGATAAGACAATTTTGACATCTCTGAATTAGCACTCTATACTCGAGAGTGCTAATTTGATTCTCGGCCGATTCATCACCTTATGAACGACAGACAATCCAATATTCTCCGGCTTGTCGTCGACGAATACGTCGAAAACGCCCAGCCGGTGTCTTCTCAGCTTTTGTGCGGGAAATACGACCTCGATTGCTCTCCGGCCACCGTCCGCAATGACATGATGGAGCTGGAGGAAGAGGGGTATCTGTATCAGCCCCACACCTCCGCCGGTCGAGTACCGACGGAAGAAGGGTACCGGTACTACCTCGCCAACGTTGCCCCGGTAAAACAGCCAAAGGTTGCCACCGAGCTACGATCGGCAATGGAAGAGATTCGATCGCTCGAATCGAAAATCCAGTTCCTGGGTCGACGCCTCGCCGATCTTTCCGGAGACGCGGTTATTGTCACCAACGAGCATCAAACTTCTGCTCTGGGCGTGGCAAACCTTCTGCGCAAGCCAGACTTTCAAGAAGAGAACATGCTTCTTGCACTGGCCGAAGACATTGAACGCCTTGAGCGCGATGCCACGAGTGTGATGAGCGTTGCGCCAAGCGAAGTACGAATCTTACTCGGCGAAGAAAGCCCGATGGGCAAACGTCTCGCCACCGTCATCGTCCGCCACCAGCTACCCAACGGCGAAGTCGGTGTGCTCAGTATCGTCGGACCGCTGCGCATGAACTACGCAAGAAACGTCGCCCTTCTTTCTGAAGCAAAAAGAATCCTTGAAGAAAATGATCTTTAACTATGACTGACGAAGAGAAAAACGAGGCAGTGGGCAGTGGGCAATCGGCAGTAGCCGAAGAGAACGAC
>CAYROW010000044.1:0-5939 GCA_964425965.1 uncultured Gammaproteobacteria bacterium | reverse complement strand
CGGTTTACTTCTGGAACGCAGAGAATCGCGGCGGTGCAGGAACCGGAAAGGAGCTTTTCGATTGATTTTGAAACCTTTTTCGCGAGCGCCGATATTTGGGCTGCCTTTTGTGCTTCAAAATCTGCCATCTCGGGAACGTTAATTGCAAGTTCCTCGACTTCTGTTACTTCGCGGCCGTCAATCGAAAGAATCCGAGCTTTCTCGGTGTTGGTGAGGACGACGACGGTTTTCTCCGCAAAAGGGGGATAGTGTGTGGAGAACTCCATACGTCACGATTTTAACACATGTTTGGCGGTCGCGTGGTAAAATATGACATATGGCAGGAGGCGTGTGGGGGAGTTTGCGAGAAAACGTACGTGATGTTGTTTTTGGCTTGGAAGACAGCCTTGTTTCGACATTGGGAACTATTACTGGCGTTGCGGTAGGATCGCATAATGCATTTTATGTTGTCCTCACCGGCGTTGTTTTGGTATTCGTTGAGGCAATTTCGATGGCCGCAGGGAGCTATTTATCATCGAAATCAGCAAAAGAGCTTTACGATGAACGCGCTCGGCAAGACCACGCTCGCGTGTTGCATGAACGGGTCACTGATACCGAGTCGCTGTCAGAGTTGTTTCATCGAAAAGGATTTTCAAAAGCAGAAATCGCAATCGCGGTGGAAGCGATTGGCCGCGAACGCAAAGTGTGGCTAAAAGAAGTCGCTCGGTGCGAATATCGATACGCGCCGAACACGAGCTCGACTCCGGTGATTGCCGCCATGTTCATGGGAGGATTTTATCTTCTCGGTGGATTTTTTACATTTGCTCCGTATCTGTTTGTCTCGATTGCTGTTGCGATTCCGCTCACGATTGCGATGGCGCTCACTGCCCTGTTTTTTGTTGGTGTATTGAAGGCGAAACTCACCGGAACAAATGTGTGGCGATCAGGAATGGAGATGTTTATTGTTTCAACGAGCGCTGCAGCAATAGGGTATGGTTTAGGGGTGTTGGTTCCAATGATTTTTCATGCGCCAATCTCGCTGTAACGTATGGCATTTCGCGGATTCGGAAAAACTCGAGCGCCAGAATTTCCAGAAGGCCTGGTCTGGTTGAATTCGGATCCGTTGACGATGAAAGAACTACGAGGAAAGCCGGTTCTTATCGATTTCTGGACATACTCGTGTGTGAATTGTTTGCGGACATTGCCGCACATAAAGCGGCTTTATAAGACATACGCCAAGCTTGGCGTAACGGTGATTGGAGTTCATGCGCCGGAATTTGATTTCGAGAAACTTGAAGCAAATGTTCAGCGCGCAATTGACGACCTCGGTGTGACGTATCCGGTGGTACTCGACCCCGACTTCCGGATTTGGAATGCATACGCCAATCGCGTATGGCCGCATGTATTCGTTATCGACAGCCTTGGCGTGATAGTGCACGACCATCAAGGCGAAGGTGGGGCTGTAGAAACCGAAGCAGCAATTCAGGACGCATTGCGTGCGGCTGGCGTTACAAAGTTACCGGCAATTGCACCAGAGTCAGGTGGGGCATCTGGAGTGTGTTATCGCACGACGCCAGAAATATATTTAGGATATCTTCGCGGCCATATTGGCAACGCGCATGAAAAACTTCCGGACACAGAGGAAGCGTTTGATGACATTGCATCACATAGTGACGACGTGCCGTATGTGCACGGCCATTGGCGAATCGCGCCAGAATTCGTTGAACATACCCGGACAACCCCTGTTGCAACCGAATATGTAACCTTGAAGTATTCTGCATTTGAAACGAATGTGGTTATGGGCGCCCTCGATGATCGCGAAGCGGTTGTTGATGTTCTCCTTGATGGGCATCCGGTTCCTGCATCAATGGTGGGCTCAGATGTTGTGATTGATGCATCCGGCAATACGCACATTCACGTCACGAATCATCGAATGTACAACGTGATTCGCGCAGATCAGTATCATCGCGCAACGCTGAAGCTCGGAGTAAAAACTGCAGGACTCAAAATGTACGCGTTTACGTTCGGTGGATGTAAATCGTAAGTATGCCCGAGCGGATATATCTTGATCACGCTGCCGCGACGCCGCTTTCTGGAGCCGCATGGATGGCGATGGAGCCAGTCCTCATGCATGAATGGGGCAATCCTTCGAGTTTGCACCAGGAAGGCGTTCGGGCGGCGCAAATTTTGCGCTCTGCACACGAATCGGTTGCGACGTGTATTGGCGCACATGCTGATGAGATTGTTTTGACGTCTGGAGCGACAGAATCGATCAACCTCGCAGTTCTCGGGTCACTCAAGGCGGGGTCGATGCGCGGAAAACACATCATTACCATCGCGACGGAGCATGCTGCAGTGCTTGGGGCGATTCGTACAGCTGGTGCCGACGTGACGATTGTGCCAGTGGACGATCGCGGACATGTTTCAACGGACGCGATCGTCGCGGCACTTCGCGATGACACCGTTCTCGTCTCGGTCATGATGGCGAATAATGAGATTGGCGTTGTTCACGACGTGCACGGCATTGGGAAAGCGATTGATGCATGGAGAAAGAAACGTGGATCGGTGTATCCGCTGGTGCATTCTGACGCGAGCCAAGCGCCGAATTATCTGGAGATTGATGTCGCGTCGCTTCATGTCGATCTCCTCACGCTCTCCAGCCCGAAAGTGTACGGGCCGAAAGGGGCCGGGGCGTTATATATCCGAAGAAATGCTCCGTGGGTATCGGTATTTGGTGGCGGGAAACAGGAGGGTGGTCGTCGGCCTGGTACTGAGAATATTGCTGGTGCCGTTGGATTCGTCGCCGCGCTTTCAGAGTCGGTCATGCTTCGTGAGCGCGAAGCAAGCCGACTGCTTCCACTTCGCGAACAGCTTATTGATGGCTTGCTCGCAATCCACGGAACAACACTCAATGGCGACCGCATTCGCCGTCTGCCAAATAACGTGAATGTCGCGTTTGATGGCGTTGAGGGTGAAGAGCTTGTTCTTCGACTTGATGCCGCAGGGATCGCGGTATCGACCGGATCGGCATGTAAAGGCGGAGCAGAGCCGAGCCATGTGCTTGCCGCGCTGGGATTACGCGCTGATCGTATCAATGGCAGCGTCCGTTTTACGCTCGGTCGATCGACGACAGCGGTCGATATCGATCGAGTCATTTCAACGGTTCGAGAGATTGTTGAGAAGATGCGCTGATTTTTGCGCTCAGTTTCGTTTTTCGCTATCCTGTACGCATCTATGAAGCTTCGAATCGTGGTCGACCCAGATTTGTGTATTGGCGCAGCAAGCTGCGTCACAATCGCGCCAGACACGTTTGCAATGAATACAGAGAATAAGGCTGAGGTCATCGATCACGGCGTAACGCCAGACGCTCCAGCGTATGAGCGTGTCGTCGACGTTACTGAGGACGAACTGCAAAATATCATTCTCGGCGCGCAGTCATGCCCAACGCTTGCAATTACGGTGTGCAATGCCGATACCGGTGAACAGCTTTACCCAACATCGTAGTATGGAAAACATCGTCATTCTTGGTGGAGGAATCGCGGGAACTACTGCCGCCGAAGAAATTCGCAAAAAGAATGCCGATGTTGCGATTACCATTCTTGAGCAAGAGCATCATCCGCTCTATTCTCGAGTGCTTTTGCCGCATTACGTGAATGGAAAGATTCCTCGCGAAAAAGTTTTTTTAAAGTCTTGGGAATGGTACAGCACCAATCGCATCGAGCTCATGGTTGGCGTTCGCGCTCAGGCGATTGATGTCGTGAATCGTTTTGTTACAACGAGCGAAGGTCGCGAGCTCCCATTTGACGTGCTTATTCTTGCCGGAGGCGGCGAGCTCACCGTTCTCGGTGGCGAACCTCGAGGGGTCTCGTATCTTCGTGGAATCGACGACGCTGATGAGCTTGTGGGGCTTTTAAAGGAAACATGCATGCGTCCGGAGGGGAATCGCCGAGGAGTGGTGTATGGCAGCGGATTTATTGCCCTGGAATACATTAATATCTTCAAAAACTTTGGTATTTCGTGCGACGTCGTGATGCGCGGGAGTGGATTTTGGTCATCGACGCTTTCCGTGCACTCGCAATCGGTCCTCGCGAAAAAAGCACTCGATGGAGGAGCCCTCCTTCATACGAACGAATCTGAGCCAGAGATTCTCGGCGAACGTGAGGTGGCGGGGGTGAAGCTTTCGTCTGGGGCTGAGATTCCGTGCTCGATTCTTGGTGTTGGGATTGGTATGCATCCGGATCAGTCATATTATCGCGATTGTGGAATCGAAATTGATCGCGGCATTGTGGTGAATGAATACTTAGAGACGCCGCATCAATCGGTATATGCGATTGGAGACGCTGCGCAATTTGCCGACATGAATGTTGGTCGGCACGTGGTATATGGCAATTGGATGAATGCGCAATCGCAGGGAAGGGCTGTCGCGAAAACGATTTGCGGCGAGCGTGCGCCGTTTAATCTTGTCTCAAGTTACGCAACGCATCTGTACGACATGCACATCGTATTTATTGGCGATGTCGATCGAAAGGCGGCGGACGAGGTGAAACAAGTCGTTGCGACAGACTCGTCGTCGGTGGAAGAGTTTTATCGAAAGGGAAAGATTGTTGGTGCCGTTCTTATTGGCGATATCTCATCTCGTGCTACCATAACAGCACGGATTGCCGGCCGTGGATAAGTTTTCGTTTTTCTATGAATCTCGATAGCCACAAAACGTACGCCACGCTCGATGTTTCTGACATTCGTTTTGGCATTGAGCACCTCCCAGAACAAATTCGCATCGGATGGGAAGAAACGCGAGATCTTGATCTTCCTGAGTCGTTTAAACGCGCGACGTCGGTTGTTGTTATGGGGATGGGCGGTTCTGCTCTCGGACCGCACATGCTAACGACTGCCTTTTTTGATCGACTGAAGGTTCCGGTGACCATTGTTCACGGGTATTCACTTCCGGGATTTGTCGACAAGAAAACCTTGGTAGTTCTTTCGAGCTTCTCTGGAACAACGGAAGAGATTCTTGCGGCATCTGACGAAGCTGTGAAGCGCGGGGCAATGATTTTCGTTATTTCTGCGGGTGGAGAATTAGCGAAGCGTGCAACAAAGCGAAAGTGGCCAATGTACCAGTTTGACCCTGGGGAGCTCGCAAAACAGCCGCGGCTGGGAACGGGATTTTCACTTGCTGGACTCCTTGGCATGCTCGAGCGAGCAAAGCTTTTAAAAATTACCGGCGCAGAAATTGATCGCATGCGTATTGCGATGGGTGAGGTAATTGATTCTTGCGCGGTCGATGTTCCAACAAAAGAAAATCCAGCAAAGACCGTTGCGAAGTCTCTTGCAGATTCTGCGGTGCTTATTGTTGCTGCAGAGCATCTTGTTGGTACGGCGCACTTTCTAGCAAATTCCATTAATGAAACCGCAAAACAGTTTGCAACATATTTTGCGCTTCCTGAGCTGAATCATCATTTGCTTGAAGGGCTGACGTATCCAAAGACATTTGCACCAAAGGCCGTCGCGTTTCTTGTTCAGTCGAATTTGTACAACTCTCGGACGCAAAAACGAGTGTACGTCACGGCCGACATGCTCGAAGAGCAGGGGATTGCGGTGGTTGATTACGTTACAAGTGGAAACGAACCACTCGAAGAAGTGGGTGAGGTTCTTCAATTTGGTAGCTTTGTTAGTTATTACCTCGCAATGAAAAATAGCGTAAAGCCAGAAGGAATTCCGTTTGTTGATGCATTTAAGAAAACAATGGGAAAGTAAAATACAAAACATCGCTCCGCAATGGAGCGATGTTTTGTATTTTACTTGAAGAGTTCTTCGCGCTTTACCTTTGCAATGGCGAAAAGGTAAATGATTTCGAGAATTCCCGCAGTATTAATAAGGAGCATCGCAATAAACCACCAGGACTGCTTGCGTTTTGCTGCGTGCCAAAGGCCAAGGCCTTTCCAGAGGAACGACCACACGAG
>CAYROW010000043.1:0-6734 GCA_964425965.1 uncultured Gammaproteobacteria bacterium | reverse complement strand
TAGTAATCGACGCCACCCTTTCCTTTACCCATCGGAGCTTCAGCACCGTGGTTCGTGACAGGATGGTCTGGGAAAATGCGGATCCAGATCTTTCCGCCGCGCTTGATTGCGCGAGTCATGGCACGACGCGCCGCTTCAATCTGTCGCGCAGTCACCCACGCTTCGGTAATTGCTTTGAGTCCAAAGGATCCAAAGGCAACATCCGTTTTTTGCGTCGCCAAGCGGTCGCCGGTTGTCCGACGCTTGTGCCACTTGCGGTATTTCATTTTTTTCGGAAGCAACATACGAGGGGATCAATTCCTATGACCGTGCGCCGCGAGCTTGCGCGGGACGATGTTCTGCGGACTCAGTTTGTGTCTGTGCCTGTGTCTCAGCCGTTGCACCGAAGACGTCGCCACGGTAGATCCAAACCTTCACACCAATCACACCGAAGATCGTGTTCGCACGAACGCGTGCGAAATCGATATCTGCACGAAGGTTGTGAAGTGGAATGCTTCCGTTTGCGATGGTTTCGGTTCGCGCAATTTCTGATCCGTTCAAGCGACCAGAAAGGGTGAGCTTCACACCTTTCGCTCCACCTTTCATGACACGCTCGATTGCCATCTTCATGGATCGGCGGAATGGGAGACGCTGCTCAATCTCACGAGCGATTTGATCGCCGATGATCTGTGCAGACATGGTTGGACGAGTGACCTCTTCAACGTTGATGTTCAACGTGACGCGCTGTCCGCGGTAAAACTCTTTTGCGAGCTTCTTCTTCAATTCTTCGATTCCCGCACCAGCACGGCCGATGATCACACCAGGCTTTGCAGCGCGGATCGTGATCGTGACGCGCTTTGGTGTGCGATCGATACCAATCGATTCAAGACCAACGTCGCGAAGAGACTTTCGCAAGTACTCACGAATATTGACATCTTCCTTCAGCGAAGAAACGAATTGCTTTCCGCGAGCAAACCACTTCGAGTCCCACGTATAAATCGTGGCGAGACGGAAGACTTTTGGATTGACTTTATGACCCATAGGTTAGGTGGTGATTTTTGGCGAGACCACAACGTGGATGTGCGACATTCGATGACGAATTGGTGTCGCGCGACCCTGTGCACGTGGAGCAAACCGTTTAATCTTTGGACCTTCATCGACCCACGTCTTCACAACGACGAGCGTTCCAGCATCGAGCTTTGCGTTATTCGTTGCGTTTGCAACCGCAGAGTTGAGTGCTTTCAATACCGCCTTCGCTGCAAGCTTTGGAGACACCATCAACTGGCGACGTGCTTCGTTCACCGACTTGCCGCGAATCAACCCCACAACAAGACGAGTCTTGCGAGGTGCGATTCGGATAAATTTTGCGACCGCTTTGACTTCCATAATATTTGGACTAGCGAGCAAGTTTCTTTGCGGCTGGCGCTGCTGCCGCCGGTGCTGCTGCAGGAGCTGCAGCTGCAGCCTTTCCTGCATGGCGAACAAACTTTCGTGTCAGTGAGAATTCTCCGAGCTTATGGCCGACCATGTTTTCCACAACGCGGACCTGAACAAATTCGCGTCCGTTGTGCACACCGAAGGTGAAACCAACCATCTCTGGAGTAATTGTCGAGGAACGTGCCCATGTTTTGATCACAGTTTTGTCTCCTGCGCGGAGGTTCGACACCTTCTTCGCAAGATTCTGATCGATGAATGGACCCTTTTTAAGACTTCGTGGCATAGGATTACGCGTTACGCTTCACGTGCTGTCGGCGGCGAACAATGAACGCATTCGATGGCTTCTTGCTCTTTCGTGTCTTCACACCAAGCGCCTTCTTTCCTGTTGGCGTCTTTGGTGAAGGCATACCGATAGAGTTTCGAGCTTCTCCTCCTCCGTGTGGGTGATCAACTGGGTTCATCGCCTTTCCACGAACGGTTGGGCGAACGCTGCGATGACGCATACGACCCGCTTTTCCCCATCGGACCAAGCGCCAGTCTGGATTGGACACGGTACCAAGAGTTGCCATACAGGTCTTTGCGACCATGCGAACTTCACCAGATGGAAGACGAAGAGTTGCCCGTTCGCCCTCAATTGCGAGGAGTTCTGCTGCAACACCAGCACCACGAACCATCTTTCCTCCACGACCTGGTTCAAGTTCGATGTTGTGCACCTGCATACCGACCGGAATCTTTTCGAGTGGGAATCGGTTTCCCATTGCTGGTTCGCCGCGCTCGAGAGAAGAGATGATCGTCATGCCGACCGTGAGACCGAGTGGAGCAAGAATGTATCGCTTCTCTCCGTCTGCGTAAGCAAGGAGCGCAATACGTGCACCGCGGTTTGGATCGTATTCAATGGTTTGGACCTTTGCAGGAATATTGTATTTATCACGCTTCCAATCGATCACACGGATGTGGCGCTTTGCTCCACCTCCACGATGACGGACGGAGATGTGTCCTGATGCACCGCGACCAGCCATCTGCTTCTGTGAAATCAAAAGTGATTTTTCTGGCGACGTCGACGTCACGTCAGCAAACGACTGAACGCTCGACTTGCGGCGTCCTGCAGTTGTTGGTTTGTATTGTTTAATTGGCATACGCTTAGACAACAGATGCAAAGACGTCAATCGTCGTTCCTGCTGGCAACGAGATCATCGCTTTCTTGAAACTCTTCAAGTGACCGTTCGACTTGCCGAAGTGCATTGCGCGTGGGCGAACGGTGATCACGTTCACCTTCACTGGAGTGACGCCGTACAATTCCTTAAATGCCTGCTTCACTGCGACGCGAGTCGCGGAAAGTGACACGCGGAAAACCATGACGTTCGCGCTGGAAAGCATTGCGGTCTTTTCAGTAACCATTGGCGCAAGAAGTGTGTCCGTTGCAAAACGGGAAAGCGATTTCAATACTGGAGCGGCTGTTACTTCAGCAACTGCCTTTTTTGTCGTCTTCTTTGCTGGCTTTGCAATTGTTTCACCTTCAGTTTTTGTTTTCTTTGGCATACGTTACGCGCTAAAGGTTTGAACCATCGACGCGATGGCTGCTTTCGAGGCAACGATTGTTCGGTACTTTGCAGCATCGCGAACGTTCAAGCTTTGTGCGTGAATCGTTGTGGTTCGTGGCAAGTTCTTTGCTGCACGCTTCATGACGATATCGTCAGCGGTAACAACGATAAGCGCTGAACCACGAGCACCAGGAAGCGCTGCGCGCATCTGCGCGACAAACTTTGTTTTTGCTTCTGGGAAACCGAAGTCTTCCACCGCAACAAACGCACCGTCCTGAAGCTTGTCTGTAAGCACCATCGCGAGCGCAGTGCGCTTCGTCTTCTTGTTGAGCTTCACTGAGAAATTACGCTCAGCAAGTGGACCGTGTGTCACACCTCCACCCACCCAAATTGGTGAGCGTGAAGATCCGTGACGTGCACGACCGGTTCCCTTCTGCTTCCATGGCTTCTTTCCACCTCCGGAAACCTGGCTGCGATCTTTCGTGTGCGCCAAGACGACGCGAGCATTCGCTTCCTGCGCGACAATAACGTCATGAATGAGGTTACTGTTTGGCTGCACCGCAAACAATGCGTCGGGCAACGTGACCGTGCCGGCGTCCGCACCTTTCCAATTGTAGAGTTTTACTTGAGCCATACATTTCCTTCAGTTGCGAGAATAGTCACGAGGCTTCCACGGCTCCCAGGGACTGCACCCTTAATTCCGATAATGTTCTTCTCCGTATCAATCGTCATCACTTCGAGGTTCTTGACCGTGACACGATCACTTCCCATTCGACCGGCCATGCGCATTCCCTTGAACACGCGCTGGATACCACCAGCTCCAATGGAACCGGACTTACGCTCTTGGTCTTTATGACCGTGCGTTCGTGGGTGACCATGGAATCCGTGACGCTTCACAACACCCTGGAAACCGCGACCCTTTGAGGTGCCGACGATGTTCACGGTGTCGCCGACTGCGAAAGCGGAAACAGTGATTGCGGTGCCGCGCTCTGCGGTTTCACCGTCTGCAAGAGGAAACTCTCGCAACGTCCGGAACGTTCCAAGGTCTCCTGTCACTCCAGCTTCCGCCTTCGTGACATTCGTGGTTTTGTCGAAACCGACAACCATCACGGAACGACCCTGTACATTGTTTCGAACAGCGACGACAACTGAAGGCTCTGCTTCAATCAACGTTACTGGGACAACCGATCCATCTGGTCGGAAGACCTGTGTCATGGCGATTTTCTTTCCGAGAAGAACTTTCATAGAATCTTTCGTTCATGCTCGAGGCAGAGGAACGGTATTAAGTAAGGGCTCTTTGAACGAAAAAACCAGAAGCTTCGCTTGCACGAAAAACTTCTAGCTCAAAACAACGAACGGAAACGCATGAAACATGCGCGAGTGTTGATTGAGTTTTTTATCGTTGAAAAGAGGTCTCCTGAACTCCGCACGAAGCGTCAAGAAGGTTTTTCGCAAGCGAATCTTTCTTCTCGGTTCGATGTAGGAGGTGTGCAGTGGAAACTGCGATGAAACCGTCTCGGGGAGATGATCTCATCGCAGCCTCCACTGCGTGAATTACATTTTAATTTCGATGTCGACGCCGGCTGGAAGGTTCAAGCTCATCAAGGCATCAATCGTTCGCTCCGTTGGGGAAACGATATCGACGAGGCGCTTGTGCACGCGCATCTCATACTGATCGCGCGACTGCTTGTCGATGAAGGTTGAACGGTTCACCGTGAAACGGCGAATTTCGGTTGGCAACGGCACTGGACCAAGAACTTCCGCTCCACTGCGCTCAGCCGTCTTAATGATGGTTTGCGTTGCGGTGTCGATCACCTTGTGATCATACGCGCGGATCTTGATTCGAATGCGCTGCTTTACGTCTTCTTTTGTTTTTGCTGCGTCGGTCATAGTGAAAAGGGCGATTTCTGAAACAGAGGAAGGCAGACGTTTTTGCGTTCTGCCTTCATGTTCTTTTTCAAGAATTATTCAATAATTTTTACAACGATACCTGCACCAACTGTTCGTCCACCCTCACGGATAGCGAAGCGCATCTTCTCTTCAAGTGCGACTGGGCTGATGAGTGTAACGACACCGTTGACCTTATCGCCAGGCATCACCATTTCGGTTCCTTCTGGCAAGACAATTTCACCGGTCACGTCAGTGGTACGGATGTAGAACTGTGGCTTGTAGCCCTTGAAGAATGGCTTGTGGCGTCCACCTTCTTCCTTGGTAAGTGCGTAAATTTCAGCCTCAAACTTGGTGTGTGGCTTTACGGTTGCCGGCTTCGCAAGAACCTGGCCGCGCTCAACATCTTCCTTCTTCACACCGCGGAGAAGAACTCCAGCGTTGTCACCTGCCATACCCTTATCAAGGGACTTGTTGAACATTTCGATACCGGTCACCGTCGACTTGATGGTGTCCTTAATACCGACGATTTCTACTTCGTCGCCAACGGTGCACACACCGCGCTCGATACGACCAGTCACAACAGTTCCGCGTCCTTCAATAGAGAAGACGTCTTCGACTGGCATCAAGAATGGCTTGTCGAGTTCGCGAACTGGCTGTGGGATGTATGCGTCCAATGCTGCGAGCAAGTCGCGGATTGGCTGAGCTTCTGGGCCGGTTGGGTTCTCAAGTGCCTTCACGGAAGATCCGCGAATGACTGGAACTTCGTCGCCTGGGAAATCGTACTTCTTCAAGAGGTCGCGAACTTCCTGCTCGACGAGATCGATAAGTTCTGGATCATCAACCATGTCAACTTTGTTCAAGTAGACAATGATCGAAGGAACACCGACCTGCTTTGCGAGAAGAATGTGCTCGCGGGTCTGTGGCATTGGACCGTCAGCAGCGGAAACGACGAGAATCGCGCCGTCCATCTGTGCAGCACCCGTGATCATGTTCTTCACGTAGTCTGCGTGTCCTGGACAGTCCACGTGTGCGTAGTGACGGTTTGCCGTCTCATACTCACAGTGTGCGGTCGAAATGGTGATACCACGTGCCTTGGATTCAGGCGCCTTGTCGAGGTCGTTGATACCTTTCTTTTGCGCGGTGTTACCCATTGCAGCAGCCACTGCCAAGATTGCAGCGGTTGTGGTGGTCTTACCGTGGTCGACGTGACCAATGGTGCCGACGTTCACGTGCGGCTTTGTGCGGTCAAACTGTTCTGCCATACGAAGAAATTATGCGGGCATTCCGTGTGCGGAATACTCAGCGAGTGAGTGAGAGTTTCGGTAAATAAATGTGGCGAGAGTGTAGCAAAACCAGGAAAATCACGCAAGTCCGCTTATGCACGGCAGGCTAATCGATCTGTTCCAGGTAAAACTCTTCCTCCCCTCCTTCGTCCCGACTTGACTTCTTTTTTGCAACTTCTTGAGGTTTTTCAGCAATTTTATCAGCGTCCTTTGCATGGGGAGCCTCTTCTGGCGCTTGCCAAAGACTCTTCAGGGCCTCCTCGTCGATGTCCGCCTCGTCCGGTGTTTCCGCAGCCATCTCGTCCACCTCAGCAATAACCTCCTCGGAAAGCTCAATGTATGGGTCAGCCTCTTCCTCCTTCGCTTCCCACCCCCGCTCCTGACCCCGTCCTCCCCCTACTGCCAACTGCCTACTCCCTACTCCCTCCCCCGGCCCAAACGCCTGATCAATCAACGCCTCATACTCCTCCAACGGCAAAATCACCATCGGTTCGCCTCCCCCAGCCTCATCCGTCACAATCAACCGATCGCCCGTTCTCCGAGCTAATCGCAACAGTCGAGGAATATGATTGATCGCCATATGTAGCCATCTTAGGAAGAGATG
>CAYROW010000042.1:3655-6911 GCA_964425965.1 uncultured Gammaproteobacteria bacterium | reverse complement strand
CGTAATTCACACCAAAACGCCCGACTCGAAAGAGTCGGGCGTTTGTGTTACATTCTTCGCGCACCAGAGAGGCATCACCATGATCTGCCTGATTCTTACCTACGGCGCCCCGGCTCACCCGGAGGCCGACGGGAATCTTCAGCGCTATACCAAACTCATCGCAGAATGGATCTTCCAGAACCGCGAGGCGACGGATGACCCCATCGAGCTTGTGATGTTCGGCGGATGTACGAATCCGGCACACCCGAACATGAGTGAGTCGGAAGCAATCATGCAGGTCCTCCCTGCACAGATCGAACGCCGACTTCGGCATCTCAAGCACGTGACGTTCCGGGCCAATGATCAGTCCGCGCTCGATCTCTGGGATTCGCTCAAGAAGTTCCGCGACTTCCTCGCGCACAACAATGGTGACGAGCGTCATCGCGCCGTGATCTTCTGCGAGAATCACCGAAAGGTTCGTGTGCAGTACCTCGCCGAGCACATCCTCCCCGAGCACAAACTCACCATCGTCCCCGTCAACTTCGACGAGCGCCGGTACACGAAGGCCGAGCACCTCGCACGAACACTCGAGCTCGCGACCTCAATCCTGAGCGTGAACATTCCCGGGTTCTACGAACAAGTCGAACGCCGTCGCCGTCTCCGAAAGATCGGCCGTGCTGGCGACGAGTGACAAAAAAACGCCGCGGCGCCGAGTTGATCGGCGCCGCGGAATTCTTTTAATAATCTCGCAATTTCTGAATAATATCTTTCTGCTGAATTTTTTCGAGGGCTTTGGCCTCAATCTGACGAATACGCTCACGAGTGACGTCGAATTCACGACCGACTTCCTCGAGCGTATGTGATACGCCGTCTTCAAGTCCGAAACGCATTTCCAAAATTTTCTGTTCGCGAGGTGTAAGGTCACGCATCGCCTCATGAACGTAGTCACGAAGCAACTGGCGTGCTGCAGCTTTGTCTGGGGCAAGGTTCTTCGTGTCTTCAATGAAGTCCTCAAGCGTCGAATCGTCATCGTCGTCACCAACGCTTGTGGTGAGCGAAACGGTTTCCTGAGAAATTTTTTGGATGTGCTGGACTTTCTCAAGCGACATGTCCATTTCCGCAGCGAGTTCCTCAAGCAACGGTTCGCGACCAAGGTCTTGAATTAACCGGCGCTCGATTTGCTTGAAACGGTTAATAGTTTCCACCATGTGCACCGGAATACGAATGGTTCGAGACTGGTCGGCGAGCGCACGAGTGATAGCCTGACGAATCCACCATGTTGCGTACGTGGAAAACTTATAACCCTTCCGATATTCAAACTTCTTCACGGCGCGGAACAAACCGACGTTACCTTCTTGAATAAGATCAAGAAGCGAAAGCTGCTTTCCAACGAACTTCTTTGCGATCGAGACCACGAGACGAAGGTTCGCTTCAATCAGACGGCGCTCTGCTTCTTTCTCATTGCGTTCCTTACGCTTTGCGAGTGCGACTTCTTCGTCGGCGGTGAGCAATGGAATTTTTCCAATTTCCCGAAGGTACATCTGAATAGAATCCTGCGTGAGTTCAGTCGATACTGAAACATCAGCTTTTTTGTCGACGTGAATGCGCAACTTATCGTAGACATCGTCTCGCGATTTACTCCCGCCAAGAAAACCCTCTTTCATCTCAACGAAGTGCAAACCCTTGCGCTCCAAGCGATCAAGAAATTCCTCAAACAATTCCAAGTGGTCTTCAACAAAACCAAATGCAAAAAGCACTTCGTTCTCTGTTACGAATCCGCGCGTCATGCCGCGTTCAACAACGCGAGCTAATACGTCTTCCGTTGGTGGCGCAGATTTTTTATCAGGATGCGGAACAAACGGTTTCCCTTTTTGCTTTGGCTTTTCTTTTGCCTTTACTGCAACCGCTTTCTTTGGAGCAGCCTTCACGACCGCCTTCTTCGAAACCGCAGGCTTTGACGTCTTAACGGTCTTCGAGATTTTTTTCACGGTGTTCTTGAGTGATTTTACAAAAGCCTTTCCAGTCACTTTCTTCACTTTCTTCGTTGGCATAAAGCGGTCAAGACGCCTAAGGCCCAAAAGTCGCGACGAATCGCAAATTACTTTCGAGTGGTCAGGTCGCGATAAGCGCGCATCAACTGCTGAAGCTTTTCGTCGTCTCCCGACAACTCGGCTTCACGGATGTCGCGCTCCAAGGCGGATCGCAACATGCGATTCCGTTCTTGGGAAACAATCGTGATATTTCTGTCCGCTTCTTGTCGCACCTCTGTAGGCGAAAGTCCGACCAAGAGCTCGTCCATACGGAGGGCCAAGGCGTTCACTGCGGATGTCTCCCGCAATTTTCCTTGTGCATCGAGCCAGGTCCGAAGTCGCGTAAAAAGAGTTTGTTGGGGTGACGACGAATGAGGAAGCTGTTCGGCCGCATGATACACAATGCCAAGCGCGTTGTACAGTGTTTTCCACAAGTCGCTCGAGAGCATTTCTTCGCGAATCACAGACAAAATTTCCTTCGTAAAACCCTCATATCGAAGGGCGACACCGAACAAAAATGCCGCCGCTTGGTCGATTTTTGTGTCTGGAACGGTCGGAAGCGCCGCAGTCGCTGCCGGAGCAGCCCCTACTGCCGACTGCCTACTTCCTACTCCCTTACCCGGCGCCACCCTCGCAGCAAGCATCTGCTGAAGTGAATCGATATCGACGTGTGTAGCATCACTCATTCTCAAAAGATACAGATGCCGGCTATCCGGTCGCTGGAGCTTTGCAACGTACGGCAACAATTCATCGACAAGCGCTTTTCGAGCCTCGATCTTCGCCGCGCCAGAACCATCCTCAAATCCACGAAGGCGCTTCGTAAAAACGTATTCAATAACATCTTCTGAGTGCACGGCGATCTTTCTCCAAAGATCTGGATCTTTCGCCACAATCTCGTCAGGATCCTTCCCCGCGCCATCCGGAATAATCAAACACCGAATCTCGAACTGCGGCGCGTTCGGATCCTTTTGAAGTTCAAGTGCTAAATCGAGCACGCGCTTTGCCGCAGCAAACCCCGCAGCGTCTTCATCGAGTGCGAAGATGATGCATTTTGTGTATCGCGCGAGCGTTCGGAGCTGTGATGCCGTGAGTGCAGTGCCCGACGACGCGACAATATTCTCAACTCCAGCTTTGTGCGACGCGACGACGTCGAGGTTTCCCTCAACAACAATAATCGACTTCTTCTCCCGCATTCCGGCTTTCGCTAAATGCAATCCGTACAACATGTCGCCTTTTTTATAAATTGG
>CAYROW010000042.1:0-3555 GCA_964425965.1 uncultured Gammaproteobacteria bacterium | reverse complement strand
GCCGCGTCACACAACGGAATCATCATTCTGTTTCGGAACCTATCGACGATTCCTGAACCCGATTTTCGCTGCAGTCCAAGTCCGCCTTGAAGAATCTCCGCGTCAGTAAATCCATTTCGCTTTAAACACGTCACGAGCGCGTCCCACGAATCTGGTGCTGCGCCGAGCTTGAACCTTGCAACAAGATCTGCGGGAATGTTTCGTTTTGCGACGTACGCACGAACCGCCTCGCCAAACGGTGCGTCGGCGAGTGTGGAAGCGTAAAATTTTGCTGCAACGTCATGCATCGCCATCAAGCGTTCCTTGGTGTGATCTTCTGGGCGCGGTTTGTACGCGGGAAGTTCGACGCCGGCTTTTTGCGCCAAATGACGAAGGGCCTCAGGAAACGTTAGGCCGTCAATTTCCATGACAAAACTGAAAATATCACCGCCCTTGTCACACCCAAAACAATGCCAGCTCTGGCGTTCGCGAGACACATGAAAACTTGGCGTACGCTCCGCATGGAACGGACACAATGCCTTTAAACTCCCCACCCCGGCCGGTTTTAACTGAATATAGTCGCCAAGCACCTCGGCGACGTCCAATTTCTGCTTAATCTCATCTTTAGGCTCGAGCATAGGCAGAGTGTAGCGGAAATCCTTTAGAAAATCGAACACCCGGCCTCTTGCGTGAGGTCGGGTGTCGTTGCCCCGTTTGGGGCGCGTTGGTCACAGAGGGAAGAGCTCTGGTCGCTCTTCCATCGCTGCGGTAACGAGCGTTGCCGGATGAAGCGGCGCGTGGAAGACGATTCGCTGATTCGACCGCTCGACAGGTTCCCCGAGGAACCGATCGCGCGGCACCCAGACACGCCCACCGTCCGCGTAGAGCTCCCCGATCTTCTCGGGTTCCGCTCCTTGGCGCACGATGTAGTCACGTCCGCCGACCTTCCAGGCGGCGACGGATTCACTTCCCTGCCGGACCACCGGAACAAGTCGCCACCCGCGCGCCTCGGCCGCCTTCGTGAGGCGGTCGCGAACCCAGTTGTGGTGACGGTGACCCTTGATCATGGCCCATCGGCACACGACGCCTGCGTTCTCGTCGGTCATCACACCGCTGATGCGGTCGATGAGCCAGCTGAGCACCGCAAGTTGCTGGTGCGTCGGACGCCAGCCGGTATCCGACCCCACCTTGCGCGATGCCCATGGCATCTCGCCGACGATCTTGAGGATCGCGGTGCTCGCGAGCTGCACCACGATGTGCTTCGGCGCCCCGGGCATGCCCGCGATGGCCGCCGCCGCGAAGAACTCTGCCGTGAGCTTGGATGCGCCTTCCGGCGCACCCTTGCCGTTCTCGAGACGATCGACGATCCACGCGTCGATCCGCCTCACCGTGGCGTCTCCACCATCGAGCAGGAACTCGATGGCGTGCGTCTGCTCCATGTCCTTGCGGACCGGTTCGAGACGCGTGATGTCCGAGAGGTGAGGAAAACAGGACAGCCAACCGATGCCGATCTCGGAGAGGTCTCCGTTCTCGAGCACCGCCTCCATGATGCGACGCCGCTCGTACTCGGAGAACTTCCGGAACATCGCCACATCGTTCATGATCATCACGCGCTGAGCGTGGGTGTCGATGTGGTAGACGATCGCCTTGAGGCATTCCTCGTTCAGGCGACGGTCGTGTTCGGGATGACGGTTCGTCCCGAGCCAGCGGAGAGCCAGTTCGGGGCTGAGATCGCCGCAACTGATGCGGATCCTGATCTCTTCGCTAACCCTCGCGACGTTCAGCGCACTGCGCTCGTAGAGGCTGTCGAGACGCCAGCGGACGTCCTCCCAGTTGCTCCAGTCCAACCGGTTGATGCGGTTGCGGAGCTCTTCTTCCCTTCGCCAACGCTGCCAATCAGTACCGTGCATGATGTCTCCCAAAAGGGTTCTTCGCCAAATCCCCACGGAAATGTGGTTTTCAGCGAACAGGAAATTATAGCACATTTTGCCCTCTTTTGCAACCAAAAACCGCCAATCTTGGCGGTTTTTGGTTGTTTTCTTGCTTTTTACTGCGCGATGGAAAGCGCCACGTAAGGGGCAGCTTTCATATCGGTTTCGATCATCTTTTCCAAGCGATCTAGGAGCAATCCTTGTGGATCTTTCTGAAGGCGAACCTTTGGGAATTCACGCTTTAAGAAGTCGGTGACAACCTTCTCTACCGTTGGAAGTAACGACTCCTTTCGGAAGCCAAGGGACGCAATGTTCACCTGAACAATGTTGCCGTCCTTTGCGATAGCATCAATCACCATCACACCTTCATCGCCCAAACGCTTTCGTTCACGAAGTGTTTCTGCATCAACGACGTTGTACTGGTTGCCGTCTACAAAGATTGGATCAACAGGAACCTTCTTTTTCGTCAGTGTTCCTACGCCGTCTTTCGTGAATTCCATCACCTGGCCGTTGTCGGCGATCATGATTTTATCGCGAGTAAACCCAGCTGCGGTTGCCGCTGCGGCGTGATGATGCAAAAACGCGTGATGCCCTTCGATAGGAATGAGATACTTTGGCTTCACCATCTTAATGACTTCACCAAGGTCTGCTGCTTTCGCGTGGCCGCCAGCATGAATATTCAACATGCGGTAGTTCACCACTTTTGCGCCAAGACGATAGAACTTGTCGGTAATAAACTGAACGGTTCGCTCGTTTCCAGGAATAACAGAAGACGAGAACACAACAGAGTCACCAGGCATCACGCGAACATCGCGCAAATCGCCATCGGCAAGTTTGTAGAATGCCGCGTTCTGCTCGCCCTGCGCACCAGGGAAAATAGCGAGCACTTTATTTGGTGGGAAGTTTTTGACCTCGGTAATGTCGAGCAATGTTCCAGGCGTTGGATTAATGTAGCCGAGATTTTGCGCAATTTCGAGCGTGGTCTTTAAGCTGAGTCCGCCAATAGCGACGTAGCGACCATACTTTTCGGCAAGCGTAATAATTTGTGCCAAACGCACGACGTTCGTACTAATCATTCCAAAGAGCAATCGGCCCTTTGCTTGCGCAACAATGGTATCCAAGTCGTGCATGACATCGCGCTCCATGAGCTGATTTCCACCCTGTGCCGCGTTTGTTGAATCTGAAAGCAACGCAAGAACGTTCTTGTCGCCAAGTGCCTTCATTTGCTCAAGATATCGCACGCCGTCTTTATCTTTTGGATCAAGATCGACCTTAAAATCTCCGGTATGCACCACGGTTCCGCATGGTGTTTGAATAATCGCCGCAAGTGACGACGGCACCGAGTGCGAAACGCCAATAAATGAAACGGCAAAGTTTCCAAGTTCGAGCGTCGTTGCTTCGTCAATTGGACGCATGTCGACTTTCACGTCTGGCGTGTATTCCAATTTCTTCGCAATAAGCGCGAGCGTGATTGGAGCCGAGAACAACGGGACACCCGGCAACAACGGCATGAGGTACGGAATACCACCAATGTGGTCCATGTGCATGTGCGTAATAATCACGGCGCGGACGTTTTTCTCTCGGCCCTTAATGTACGACAAGTCTGGAACAATACCGTCGATTCCGCGCATGTGCTCTTCGCCGA
>CAYROW010000041.1:5546-7204 GCA_964425965.1 uncultured Gammaproteobacteria bacterium | reverse complement strand
ACGACACCGAAGCAACAACAATCACATCACGTCTCGACAGCAACGATTGCGTTGCAGCGTGACGAAGGCGGTCGATCTCTTCGTTAATCTGCGCATCCTTTTCGATGTACGTATCGGTTCGTGGCATGTATGCCTCTGGCTGGTAGTAGTCGTAGTAGGAAACAAAATAGGAAACCGCGTTGTCTGGAAAGAACTCCCGGAACTCGCTACATAGCTGCGCAGCGAGCGTTTTGTTGTGCGCAATCACCAACGTCGGCTTCTGCACATTTTGAATAACGTTCGCCATCGTAAACGTCTTTCCCGAACCCGTAACACCAAGAAGCGTCTGGCGATGCAGACCGTTTGTTACGCCCTCCGTCAGGTCCGCGATCGCTTTCGGCTGATCGCCGGCTGGCTGGTATTTGGATACGAGATTAAACGACATACAGAAAAATCGCCCCGGAGTTGGGCTCTAGGGGTGCGTATAAGAAAATGTAAACCGATCATACCAAACAAATGCCGAACGAACAACCGATATCCACAAACGCAACAGCGCTGGACGATTTTTGATTTTTTTGCTAGGATTCTCGGTCCGCAATGCAAATGTGCGGCGACCACTCCCCCAGCCAGGATCACCCATGTCCGCGTACAACATCCCAGAGGATCAGTTCCGTTCACTCGTGTACGAACTCCGGTATGACAACTTCACTCCCCAGGAAATCGCCCAACTCCTCGTCGTTGGCGAGGACGAAGTCATCGCCGAAATCAAGCGGCGTGGGCGTGAAGTCGAATTCACTCACCCCATGGACGAGAGCTTCTGGCTCATGATGTATATCTGCGCAGCAGAAGGAATGCATCATCAGGGAACCTACCCAAAGGAACTGCAGAACAACATCTGCCAGCTCATCGCCGGAAAGTTCTTCCGCAACGAAAGCGCCATGGCGGAAACTCGTCGCCGCATGCGGAACCCGATCTGGTTCGGCATCGAACGTTCGATGCTCGTCTGGAGGATCGAGAATCTCTTCCTGAGCACGAATGCGAGGATGGCGATCCAATCCGCCGGGCTCACCCACGTCTGGCAGCTCGCCGACATGGAGGCGCACCAGATCAAAACGAAGTTCGGCAAAGACACAAGTGAAGAAGTCTTCACCGCATTGAGGACCTACAACATCCTCTGCGGCGGAAATTACGGCGACGAACTTCGCGCACGCTTCACCGCCATCTGTGCGCAGTAGAACCGAATACGAACGAGCCGTCCTCCGGGACGGCTCGTGCTCGTTTCAGTAAGAAAATCATAGACTTCTTGAGAATTTTCCTGTATATTCCCGCCATATGCGTCCAAGAGTTTTTGCCCATGTCACCGCGCTTGTTCTTATGCTTTTTTCTCCATCACTCCACGTGGCCTACGCCGCAGCATGGCCGGCGTCAACGGCGGGGTCGAACGTTGGAAGCGCACTCATGGCTGCAAAAACAACATTCGAACCAAGCGGCATTGTATGGCACGCGGGTCGTGGCACATACATCGTTGTGAGTGACGACGGACAGATTGCCGAAATTTCCAGCACCGGATCTGTAGTAAACACGTGGTCGGTCAGCGGAAACTGGGAAGACGTTACCGTCGCTGATGATTCGTCCACCATCATTTACCTTGCCCATGAAAACAACAGCGCAATTTACGC
>CAYROW010000041.1:1780-5446 GCA_964425965.1 uncultured Gammaproteobacteria bacterium | reverse complement strand
CCACCGCAAGCGGCGGCGTCTTTTACGCTGGATGGCAGTATGACGCCGACATGTATGTTTTTGACGTCGATACATCAACGAGTGGATCGATCACCTATCTCGACCGAATCAAAACAACATCCGGCATGAGTGATTTGTCTGGCCTGTCGTACAACCCCGCTACCGAAACAATTTTTGCCGTGTACGATGGATACGATCTTTTAGAAGAACGCGAAACCGATGGCACGCTCATCACATCCTCAACTATTCCTGATGCAGGATCATGGGAAGGCATTACATTACATGACAGCTGCCCAACATCACGAACCGGAACCATCGTCCTTGCAGACGACGCCGGCGGAGTGACGGGTTACGGCAGCTATCCTGCGGCATGCGTTATAGTTGATGCCGACAGCGACGGCGCGTATAGCGACGTCGACTGCAACGACGCAGACGCCGCAGTATCAGCAGATCAAACATATTGGAAAGACCAAGACAATGACGGCTACGGCGATAGCGCGACAGCAACCACGCTTTGCAGCGCAACAGCACCAAAGGGCTACGTCGCAAACCATTCTGACACGTACCCAAACAACAGAATCGAAATTTACGGCGACGGCGTTGATAACGACGGCGATGTGTATGTCGACGAAGTGAACACAATCGCTGAAAACGGACTCAATCCAACGTACGCCGGAAAAAATCCCCTCACAACAACAGGAGCTGTAACCGCAATCGGGGCATCGACAACAACAGGCGGGTTCGTCGTTGCATACCCTGACGGATCGCGATACGACTACAACGTTGGCGGAGGAACCGTCGCCGTTCGACTGAGCGCAAAAACGGGCACATCGTTTTTTACTGCAACCGTGAGCGGCGTCGCATACACGCTCAATGGACTGAACGGCGGATTCTCTTTTGTTCGAACATGGTTCCCAACGGTTTCGAAAACCGCAAAACCTGCACTCGCTACACATCTCGCACGACGAAAGCGGTAAGGAATTCTTATGCGATTCACGCTGTTCCAAAATCTCAACAGACTGCGAATCGTAAGGGACATCTGCCCACTCCCAGGATTTCCTTCGCATGACGCATCGGTTTGGAAAGGCAGAGCAACACAATCCGCATTTCCTATTATCGAACATACGAACGGGTACACGGTTACCGATTTCAAGAACCGATTCATCACGTGGCACCGAACGTTTACGAATAATCACAATATTCCGACACTCGACGCGGAAAGTTTTATTCACATTCATGAATGGATTCCACCAACGTACATCAAAAAAGTTCCAGGATTCTTCTCATTCAGCATGAATCATTTTGAGGCACTCACCGTCCTCACACCAGAGCCAACGAAACTCTGGAGCTCGCAAGCTCGTCGGCATCTCGCGGCAACAAAAAAGAATCCAAACCTCAAACTCCGATTCGGTACCATCGATGAAGTCGCAACCATGCTCCCGACCTCGCAGGTTCCAAAATCACTGCACACAACATTCCTCGATTTTGCAAAACGACATGTCACCGCACATTCGGAAGACGTCGAAGTACTCATCGCGACACTGAACAACGAACCTGTTGCCGGATTCATCGCTGGCTATTGCCCTGAAGCAAAAGAGAGCTCGTACCTCGTCGGCTGTTTTACTGGCGACGGCGGAAAGGCTCACGCGATGGTCGCGCTTGTTGCGTGGTGGTTTGAGCGATGCGCCGCTCGCGGCATGGTTCACGCAAACTTCGGCGACATCGTCGGCCCACATCCGTTCCCGTTTGATGATTTTATAGGCTACTCAAACTTTAAAACGCATTTCAATGTCCATCGCGTCTGGATGCCAGGAAGCCGATGGCGCATTTCACTATCGCTCTAATTCCTTCACAACATTCTTTTCAAGGCCAACAAGGTCGAGAACTTCTTTCATTCGCTCAACCTCTGCAGGATCTTTTTCCTTCACAAGTAATTTCTTTTCAACTCGCTCAATCATTCGAAGAATCTGCGTGATTTCTTGCTCGGCGGTGACGTTCACCTGAAAATCAAGCTCTTCTCGAAGGTCGGCAATTTTTGCTGCGCGATTCTGACTGATCAACACAATGATCGAAAGGAAAATTGCCTCGAGCGACACCACCATCGTTAACATGCCGTACGGATATGGATCGAACGGCGTGAATCCAGAAATAAGGTTGGAGTTTACAAGAATCCACGCAAGAAAAAGCACCGCATTCACATTAAAGAATGCGATGGTTCCAAACGAATCTGTCAAAAAATCCGCGATGCGCTCACTCACGCTTCGCTTACGATTCATTTCTGCCGAAAACACCGGCATGCGACGCTTCACCCCGCGAACCGTGGTTCGCTCCCTCCTACGCTGTGGCATATACAACAAGTATAACACGTGACATTTTCTCAAAAATCTGCTAGCCTCTTTCTGCACCAGGATAGAGATCATGTCCGACCGGTTTACGCACCAGATCATCTTCGTCAACATCGTCAGCCTCTATCGAGTCGACGAAAGCGAACACAGACTTCCGTTCGCCGCAAAAACAAACCTCGCGGATGACGGCTCCATCGAATACGGAGCAATCGGCGACGAAGCAATCGTTCACGACGACGGCCTGAGCGAAATTCTCAAACGCGGTCTTGCCTCAATCAAGGAGCGCCCGGATCTTGAAGCGATCGGCAACGTCGCTGACATCACCTTCGCCAGCAACAACGAAACGGAGCTGCTGCGCCTTCGCGTGGCGTACGCGCGGATGTTCCTCGACTGGGCAAAGTGCAACCGAACCGAATACATCGAATTGAGCCCTCGTCGTGCGCTCATCGCAAATTTCACAAGCGGGCCGAATCCGCTCGTCAAACGCTCGGAAATGGCGGGCGTGGTCACGAGGCCGATCGGCTGGAGGTGCGTGACGGAAGGCTCCACGACGACCCTGTACATCTGTCACGAAGTCTTCTTCACGCAGCCGGCAATGTTCGACACGCTCCTCCTTGACCTGGAGGATCGAGTGCGATACGTCACTCGTGAAGAGCTCGCAACCACTGACGGTGGACGACGCGAAGGACAAACCCGAGACGGACACGCACTCCGCCACGACATGTTCGAACGCAAATTCATCCGCCCGCTGTAACGACGAACGAAAGAGGCTCCGATCCCTAGAGATCGGAGCCTCTCGCCTTTTTTATATCTCACTTCGCGGAATCTCTACCGCAATCGGGCCGGCGGCGTACGGCGCAATAGCGTATGGGTTATAGAAGACACCGATCGCATCAGGGGTGAGGTAAAAAATCGCATCGTCGATGTATCGATCCGTTGATTCGTCTGTTGGATGACTCACATATGCGCTGAACTCGTTCAATGACTCCTCGAACAACGCATCAGATTCGTGATCGATGAGCCACTGCTTTTCTTTCACCTCAAAAGCCTGCAACTTTTCCGAATCAATCACATCGCGCAACGTCAGCTGTTTCCCTGTCTTCACATCGAAGTTCAAGAAGAGCTGTGTAATGTTTGGATGCGCACCGCCTTGATTGAGGTAATCCGACAATCCAATCGAAAGAATCCCATTTGCGTTCTGTTTGATGTCGTATCCCACCTCGCTTGTCCATGCCTGCTGCGCGGACTCAATAGGGTCGTCCATCTGTGCAACAAGATCAGTGAGGTCGGCCTTGCACGATGTCACAAAACTCGTCGCCGC
>CAYROW010000041.1:0-1680 GCA_964425965.1 uncultured Gammaproteobacteria bacterium | reverse complement strand
CCATTCAGATTCTTCATATGCCGGCATGGTAGCAAGACCGCTTCAGAATGCCTATTCCACCATCAACACGTTTGGAACTGCAGCAGATTGCACCTCGATATTCCAAGGATTCCCGAACGTCGAGATGCCCGTCGACGGCCCACCATCAAGGTTACCGGCAATTTGAAAATGCTCAGGCTGCTCCGCAAGCCACTGCGCCATTTGGTATAGCGATTCTTCCCCCGTCTCACTCACAATAACGTCGATCGTTCCGTTGTCCTCCTGTGCGAGCACAGTTCGACGAGCATGGAGTCCACTATCTTCCCCAATCATCGGCGTGTCGTTCAGAATGAGCGTTGGGAATGAAAGAAATGTCGAGCCCGGATACGAACCAAGCATCGAACTCAATGGGACGTGATACATATTCATTGTTCCGTCTTCGCGGATGTTCACCGCAAACGTATAGCCTGCTTCGCCAACTGCAAGCTCTGGCCACGCAACCACAGATTCACTGCCGTCAATGGAATAAAATCCCGCGGGCTGATTCGTTTCTGTAAAATACGAGCCGTTCACCACAAACGACGCCCCAGACGACTGTCTCCATTCGTGAACCGATTTCGGTTCAGCGGGAGTATTCTTCATGGCCCAATGTGCATCAGCGGCAAATTTCGAAACAAGAAACGAAACCTCGTGGCCATCAAACGTCGCAGTTCGTCGCTCCATAAACGCCGGAAGATCTGCATAGCCATAACGGAAAAGCAGTTTCAGCGTCGGCAGATACATCGCAAAAATTATCCCAACAGCAACACTCCCACACACCATTGCCAAACACCCAATTGCAAGAATTCGCTTCATGTTCATACGGAAAGGCGGCCAGCAACCGCTCGGGCATCTGCCTCTTTCCATTCTAACGCAACGATGCGCTTCTTTGGCTTGCCGAACATGCCTTTTGCCCGAAGCACCACGGTCACGCGCCACTTCTCACCAATTTTCGAAACACGGTTCCCCATCACCATAAATACTGGAACCTTCGCAACATCAATCTGCGCAATATCTCCTCGTGAAAACGACTCTTTGTACCAACGAATAAAATTCCCTCGCCACGTTACAACCTTTCCGCTATCAACCTTCGTTGATCGATCAACGTTCATCGTAAAAAGTCCGAGAAGAAGAAACGCTGCTCCGAATGCAAAGAAGAGCCCCCACATAACCCCGCTAAACGCGAGTTCGAAACTTGTGCAACGCGACCCTGGACAAAGCACCGCAGAAAACCAATCGCTCAGCGAGTGAACGACAATGCCTGAGTTTGCCACCGTATGAACAATTTCGTTCCACCACGACAGTAGTAGCAGCGCGCCGCCGATCGTCGCGATCGGTCCATAGAACCACACCGCCCATCCTAATGGTTTGTAACGAACAACACCGTCATTTGGCATATCAGAATGTTCGAAGAATCTTTTTTGCCTTTTGCGCCGCAGAAGCAGGAACCATAATGGAGAATGTTGACGGCGCCCTTGCAACAAAGGGGTTCCAGTGAAACGTGGAGTCGCCACCAATTTCTGACGGAATGCCCGCCACCATGAGTTTGGCGCACGCAATCTCCGCACGCGTTTCGTTCTCCATCGTCGCCACAACAACCAGCACCTTTCCGCGGAGGTTCATACGGAATGATTTTAACATGCGACGGAATGGCGAACAAAG
>CAYROW010000040.1:0-7530 GCA_964425965.1 uncultured Gammaproteobacteria bacterium | reverse complement strand
CGAAGCTACGGGTTTTATTGGTGACTCCACGGGGAATCGAACCCCGATTAAAGGCTTGAGAAGCCTCTGTCCTAACCGTTAGACGATGGAGCCGAAAATGTGCCAGGAGGATAGCATCATTTTCAAAAGGTATCAATATGCACTAAGCCGGCGGCGGAGGAACGTTCCGCGGAGCAGTGACGCTTTTTGCAGCAATTTCAGACTCCAATGCCGCAAATTCGCCGTCGACCTCTACCCGAAGCGCATGCAACTCCCCGGTGAGCGCGCCAGCGACAGTCGGATCATGACGGACGGCATCGACCGCATGAACGTCTTTGCGCAACGCTCCAATTGCACCCTTAAACGCACGGGCCGCTCGCATGAACGGATGATGCGGAACACGAGGCACGAGGAGTACCTGATACCTACGCATGCGCCAAATTTTGCGAATCCCTAAGCCAAGCATGAACAGAAGCGCGAGCACGGCAAACGCAGAAAGCATGACGACTGCCCACGTCAGCAATTGGAATGTATGAACGTCAATGGACGTCGACGGCTGAACAACGACCGTTGAGGTCTCTGGAACTTGTGGCGTTACTGGAATTTCTTCAATTGGCGGTGGTGCCTCCATGGTTGTCGTCACAATGCGCGACGCTGCACTCCGCGTACCATCTGGTGCAATAGCCTCTGCCCAAATTTTGTACGTAAATCCACTCACACCATTCACCATGGTTGCGGTATACGCGCCGGCGTCATCGGTCGCAACAGTAACAATAGTTCGTGTTCCTCCGCCGGTGTCATACACCACTTCAATCGTGTTCCCTGCTTGCGACAAACCTGCAACCGTTATTGACTCCCCCGCATGAACCGACGTCGGATATGACGTAATTGTTGGAATCGCTGTTGGTACTGGTGTTGAAGGAGTTGCCGGTGTTGCAGGGGCTGCTGGTGTTGCAGGTGTTGTTGATGTCGTTGGTTTTGCTGGCGTTGTAGGTGTTACCGGCGCCGTAGGCTTTGCCGGAACAACAACAGAAGCCTTAATGGTGACTGATGTTCCTGAACTTCCCGAATAGATTTGCGTCCCCTTGCCGTCATTTGCCAACACGGAACCTGATGTAAAACTCAACGTACCGGTTCCGGCAGTTTTCGTTGAAAATGTAATGGTTGCGATTTTTCCAGACGTTCCGGTGTACCCAGGATTTACCACCACTCCTTCAAACGAAACCGTTCCTGCGCTATTGGAATACGTTGGCTGAACGGCCCACAAATTCACAATAGAACCCGATGTTCCGATGCTTGTAACTTGTAATGTCGACGAAGAAAAATTTAACGCCGCAGAAACCGCATTCATGGCTTGATCCGCCGAAGAAACATACACGCCAACGGTAATCGTCTGTCCGGCGGTGAACGTTCCGGTTGACGGGGAAACGTACAACGATGCCGCATTCGCTGCATGTGCAACACCAAAACACGCCCAGAGGCTTACCACAAAAACGCCGGCACGCAATGCTAGTGATTTTCCGAACGCCTTCGCGTCCATAGCCTCCATTTACGTACGACCAGAACGATCGTAATCATGAACAAAATTATACACCCAACACCAACACTCCAAAGACTTGGCCATACAAGAGTATAGGCGTCAGTTTTGTTACCTGCGGCATCAAATGCCGTCACCTGAAGTGCAACGAATCCGTGCTGATGACGCAACACATACGGGCTTTCGGCACGAAGAGCTTCACCGCCATTTTCACGGACTTCGTAATATGCGACGCCGCTTTCTTTGTCTGTTGTTGTAAACGTCGCAAACCGCTGTCCCTCGAAAGCATTCGCATCATGCGCAATCGTAATAGTAAACATCCCCGGCGATGTGTGATCACTTTCAAACGCCGTATCTGCGTCTGGATGTTGCGGTGCGTCTAAAATGGTGACGGTATACGACGGCGCTGCGGTCTGCACAACGGTTCCGTCACCGTCATTTGCAAACGACTGTGCATCCGCGATATCAAGATGTGTAGTGCCGGAATGCACGGCACGGAATCGCGCCACAAATACGACGGTTGACGGGTACCCGTCGTCCGGCGGAAGGACAACATCACCGAATCCCCCCGGCGTCACGCCAGAAAACATGAGCGCTCCATAAACTTCGGTTGCGGTCTGTGGATTTTCTACCCACAAATTCACCGCAGATCGCGCGGTATTGGTTCCGATGTATTGTAAAAATGTCGGGTCATACGTCAATGTCCCTTGAATCGCATTCACGTGGTCATTCTCCTGGTCAAATGCAACAATCATTTCAACAACGTCCCCGACGCCAAACGCCGTTGGGCGCTGCTCAATGTACATACTCGCAGCATGGGCTGGTAATGCCGCAAACCCAAAACACCATAACGCGACCGCACCAGACGCGATCCACAGCTGTTTCGTCATATTATCCAGACCAGTAATACGCAATAATGCTCATATCAATGATGGTCATGGCACCATCACCGTTTCCGTGTGCTTTTTCCATAATGATAGCCGCATCGGAAAGTGCACGGTTATACCAAAATGCTGCAATAGAAAAATCCACTAAATTCACGCGTCCGTCGTCGTTAAAGTCACCGGGAATCGCCGTTCCCGAAGGCGTCGTCGTCCCTGCAACCTGAAATGCAACTGCTTTACTAAACCCACTCATTTCCGCAGACGACATCGACCGCGATTTTGCCGTGTGACTTCCAGACTCGAGCGGCGTCGTGTCAAAGGCGTACGTATACACGCCGTCAGCATCTGCGACCGTTTGGACCGCGTACTCTGTTGCGGAGTGTACAGAAATCGTCACCGTGCTCTCTGGAGCCGTCTGCCCAAAAATCACCACCGACTCCCCTTGTTTGACCTCGGAAGAATCAAGAGAAATTGTTGGTGGAATATAAATGCTACCAATGGTTGCATTCTGTCCGGCATGAACCGTGACCGCAAACGTATGGAGACTTGAACGCACGCCTTCGTAATCCTCGCCGTACAACGAAAACGTGTACGTTCCCGACGGAATGTTCGCCACAACTAACGAGAAATACGCAGCGTCGTCAGCACGAGTCGTTCCAACAATTCGAGCATCCTGCATGAGCGTTACCACCATGTTTGGATACGCACGACCTGCAAATTCCAATGCAACACCGCCCGTCGAAGATCCTCCGCCGCCTCCCCCTCCTCCGCCCCCGCCGCCGCCTCCACCACCACCTCCGCCGGAAGGTGTGCTTCCAGTCGTTGTTGCAGAAACAACCGACGACTCAATAAGCATTTGCGTACCAGAATACACTCGAACCTTAAAATAATACGTCGTACCAGACACTAAACCAGAAACCGTTCCCGTGCGATCAGTTCCGGCTGAAACAAACGTATATGATCCGCCAGCACTCGTCGCGACGCCGTATTTGTACTCTGTAACCGTCGCAAACGTTGCAACAGACTCGCTCCATGAAAGCGCAACAGACGTTGCCGACGGCGTTGCTGCGACAACCGGCGTCGATGCAATAGGGTAATACAGGACGCCGTCATTGGTTCGATACGATGGCGACACCGCGGCGCCAGCAATAGTCTGACCAGTGCTCCCAATGTATTGAAAACTTGGTGACGTCGACAATCCGCCGCCAACCGTGAGAATGCTGTCATTGACGGTGAACGAGGAACTGTTCATGTCCCCTGCCCAAACCAAAGGAGCGGTCATGAAGACCGCTCCAAAAACGATGACGCTGATGAAATGCTTCAGCCCGAGCATGGGAAGCAATTATGGAGTTGGAGTTGTTGGTGCGGCTGGTGCTGGAGTTTCCGGAACGACTGGCACAGCAGGAGTGTTTGTCGATGCAGACTGCGTGTTGCCAAGGTTAATTGGAGCGACCTCGATGATTTTTGACGTTGAAGGACGGAAGAGAATAGCTTTCTTCGCGGTGGTGTACAAGAGCACCTTGTCCCCTACCTGCGCATTCGCGAAGAACGCTTGGTCCTTCAATTTTTCTGTGTCAGCAACGGTTGCAATTGTTGGATCTTCGCCTTCAGGAAGGACCATGATTTTTCCGACTGCTGTAACTAAATCGGTCATTTCTTGCTTTGCTTGTCGCTGTGGGTCGTTCGCGAGGGTACGATACTGTGAGAACAGATACGCATTCGCTCCAATTGATCCTAAAAACAGAAGAACCAGCACAACCATCAGAACAACTTTTCCACGAGAAGCGTTGCCGTGCATACGAAAAAATTAAACATTCAGTTGGCTACAGGATATCAAACGCCCTCGCTTCCTGATACCCCCGAATCCACAGCCTCAACCGAAGGCGGAGCAGGCTCTTGTACGCCCTCCCCCACACTCTCCTCGACACTCTGCTGCGATGGCTCTTGCGGAGCAACACTATCAGTCACAGACGTTTCAATCGTCGGTTCGTCCGGCACAACGTTCACCACTGGTTCAGAAGGAATTTCTGCTTCCAAAACTACCGCCTCCCCTCCAAGAGGCTCTCCCTCCTGTACGTTTTCCGACGGCTGTGCCGGCACATCTTCAGCGCTCGGTGTAACCGGAACAGACACCGGGATTGCATTCACCGCAGGTGCTGGCGGCACAGATCGTACGGTTCGCGCGTCATCAACCGCGAATGCTGTCCAACTCAATGGAAGATCGACGGACAACGGGGAGGACAGAAGAATATCGAATCCGTGAACATCTTTTTTCGTGACAAGATATCGAACATTCGAGGCAAAATACGTCTGCTGTGCGTTGGAGAGCTGAGTGAGGAGAGCAGTAGTAGCTTCTGGCGTTCGCGTTACATCGTCTGGAGGAAGCTCGAAACTGACACCTGCTTGGACGATTGGTTGATTGCGGTACTCATGCTCAAAGTCAATGTGCACAGACGTTTCTCCAGCAGCAATCACCGCAAAGCCCGCAGTATCACGATTAAAGTACGGTGTTCCAATGAATGTGACATCGTTGAGCATGGTCAGCAATGAACCAATGGAGCTGAGCGTATTCACAAACAACGTTCCACCAAATGTCGCGACGCCACTCACCGCAACATCACCATTCACTTGAAGCCCATCGGTAAATCCGCTTGCTCGTGCTTCCAATGCGCTTACGCGATTCGTCACGTCTGTTAACGCAGTCGATTGTGCACCAAGCAATGCTTCAAGCGAGGTTGTTCGATCGGTCCACGTCGTTGTTGCACTTGTTAAGGCCGTCGAAAGCGTTGAATATCCAGAAGTCAGGAAGGCGATTGCATCATTCACCGTTGTTAAGTCTACAGTCTGCGCCGGAGCGGCATTCGCAACAGTCATTGATTGCGCAGTAATGCTTCCTGCAAAGAACGCATTACCCTGTGCGTCAAAACGAATTGCTGGAACTGCTCCGCTCGAAAGCGCAAGCGTTCCATGTTCGCCCAAATCAATGGTCATGTTTTCCGTCGATGCTCCGCGCAACACGTCAATTTGCGCAGCATCTGCAACAACAAGCGGCGCAAGAACGTCTGTTGACGCAGCAAGACGATCGGTAAAGACGTTCTGCAAATCAATGCCGTCAGTTGCGCGTGCCGCCTTCACTGATCGCAAGAACGCCATGATGGACTGAGAACTTTCAAGAGTTGCCGTGCTTGCGGTGGTATTCGAAAGTCCGTCAATAGACTGCGACATCGCAACTGACGTTTCTTGTGCTGCAGTTGAAGCGTACTCATGCGCGAGCGTCAACACGCTTTGGCCCTGCGTCTCTGAGAGACCGACGAAAATCATTGCCCAACCACACATCGCGCCCGTCGAAGTCGACGGCGATACATTGACTGATTCCGAAGCTGTTTCAACAGGAATATTCTGTGCATCGCCTTCGGTGACACCTGGACCCGCTTCAGAAATACCGTCCTCGACCGTTGGTAACGTCGCACCACACGGAACCATAGTTTCTGGCTCATTCAATACCCGACCAATCACTGCACCGGCGCTCGTTGCACGCATTGCGTAACCGTCACGCGTAGAGGACGTCAATAAATCTCCAACGTGGATTGTGCCATTTTCGTTCGTGATCTTTACCGGAACACGACCAGAAAGCGCAATCGGATACGCGTTGTCTGCCGACGGACCGAGAATAATTCCAGGAGCTGTCGACACAATGCCTAACAAATTTTTCTGATACGGACCGGAAGACTTCGAGATTCCTGCTGGCTGGTCGGGCTGTATCGCAACAACATCCCCCGGCTCGAGCGCTTCGTTCGCGTAGTAGTACTCGGCCAAGTCCGCGCCGCCCAAGTTGCCGAACTCGTAACTCGTCGCGCCCATGATGTCGTGTGCGACCTCCAGACGGAGGTAACCGAGAGCGTCGGTAAAGTGATCGATGGTCGACTGGAACGACTGATCGGCGCTTTCTACATAGAAATGCGCGAGGCCACCGAACGCCACGTAGTCGTCGGAGATCGCAAGGCTGGTAATGTCGTCGTAATCCGTTCCCGTCCAAGCGGTTCCCACGTCGTCGGTAATTGCCGCATCGGAATGGTAGAAATCCATGCCGCCGTTCGTACCGAAACCGCTGAACCGCGTCACACCACCGCCGTCCGAACCGTCCGCCGTTGCCACATACACGTCGCGGTTATCGCCGAGCATGACTGGGTTCGACCCGATTGCTTGCACACGCGCCGCGCTGCCGTAAATACGCTCCGGGAAGATCTGGAAGTCCGACGTACTGTCCGGTGGGGTTGTCCACGCCGGCGACACCGTCAAGGTTGTTGCGGTATTGGAAACGACGCGACGGGTTTGCCCGGCGCCCGTACCTCCGGAAAGCTCCACAATTTCGCCCGCGTACTGGTTCACCGGCCATGTCTGTCCCGTCTTTCCGATTGTCGTCGACGACGTGACGTCCGCGTTCTCAAGGTAGAGCGCATGGTGCGCAAGCGCTGCCCTGCCCTCCAGGTACATTTTCTTCACGAGCGTAAACGGCGCGTTGTCCTGCGTCGTCGTACCGCCACCGCTGAACGACAATTCGTCGATATCCCCGTCCCAGAAGTTCGCGCCACCCACCACACTCGCGTCCGCGCCTACCGTCACAATCTGCGTTGCGTCGAGTGTACCCGTTGCCCCGAGCGAAGTGTCACAGGCAACGGCAAGACGACCGTCGATGTACATACACAACTGCGTGTCCGTGTTCACAATCGCAATATGGTGCCACAACCCGTCGTTAAACGTCTGTGTGGACGTCACCGAGTCGTCGTATCCCGCGGTTGCGGCCGTGTCTTGGATGCCGAACACCATCTTACTTGCACTGTTCATTTCGAGCGTATAACCGATACCTTCGGCCGCACCAAACGCGGTAAAGCGACGGTCAAGCAAGACGTCACCCGCTGCAGGCGGCGCGCTCGTGCTGTGACGGAACCACGTCGCAATCACAAACGACGTTGCGCCGACGTTCCAGTCGGTATCCGCGTCACACGCGCCGTCGTTCGTGCTCGAGTCGTTACACAGGTAATCGTCCGTGTTGTCGAAATGCAATCCCATGTTCCGTACGCCGTCGATAGTGGTTGGCGACCCGAACGGCTGCAAACTGAGCCCCAGCGA
>CAYROW010000039.1:0-8355 GCA_964425965.1 uncultured Gammaproteobacteria bacterium | reverse complement strand
TTGGCGGGACGGAAGCGAGCAAAGAGTTTTGCTCGCGTCGGGACGAGAACGCCGGAGCGTTATGCGCGCACCAGCAAGCATCGCGAGGCGGTGCCCAGCCCGAGTCGAGTGTCGACGAGGCGAGAGGCGCGGGCGAGTCCCGTCCGTCCCGCCAAAAATACTCCACTAAAATTAGCGGAGTATTTTTATATGCGGACGGGATGGCTGGAAAACGATGAAAGAAATTGTAAGCGTTAGGATGTATTTTCGTTTGTCATAAATCATGCAATACTCAATTATGACAATAATGGATGGCTTAACGCGATACGTTGATTATTGACAGTGTATGGAAATGATTTCCTTAATATTCAGTGCAGTTGCGATCCTTGTATCGTTGATATCTTTGTGGATTGGTCATTTTAGCCCCTTTCGTTTACGAGTGACTCACGATGCTCCAACTTTTGCTGTTTATAAAATAACGCCGGACATTTCAGGAGGAAAATCTGTCTGGTGGATACCGAGTATCGATTTAAGTTTTACATTTTATAACAACGGACAGAGACCTGGAGAGGTATCGGATGTAAGAATACGAATGATCATGGATGATTTAGATTTAAAGCATACATTTTACGCTCACTGGGTTGTTAACTATCCACTTTTTAATGCAGAAAGAACGGACAGATTCAATTGGATACACCAGGCGGTTATCAAAGAATGGTATCCGATGATGTTGTCCGGTAACGCGCAAGAGTCTGTACACGTCGTATTAGAAGGTGGACGGTGGGACAGCCGACTACACGGTAGCGCTACGCTAAAACTTGAGATTTATTCCTCGGAACAGAATCGTTGGGTTGAGTACGCCGAATATCATCACCTCATTCACGAAGAGATGTTCAACACTAAATCCACTTACACTCTAGCTGATACAAAATTACAAAAAATCCGTGAATAGAGAACGGCATCTTTAGTTAAATTTATACTGCCATAAAATACATTCTCACCCGTTCCACCACGTCCCGCCAGAAAGACACGACCACACCGGTCGTGTTTTTCTATTGGCGGATGGGAAATGCCAACGTCCGTTTCCTTTCTTCGCTCAACATGCTAATCTCACCATCACCCAAGAGGTTCCATGTCTCAACGATTTGGCATTACTTCACTCATCGCGGCAGGGCTGTTCGCCTCGTTCGAAGAGTTCATGGCTGCGCCAACGCCGCCAGCGCCTCCGAGCGTGTGCATCATCTGCAAAGAGCCGATCACCGACGAATGGCCCAATGATCGGATAGAACTCCACGCCGATGGAGTGGCACACGAACGTTGCAGGGATTCGTTCGTCGACAAAGTCCTCACGGAACACCCGCCACGCGGATACAAACCCCCACCACGCGGCAAACGTTAACCTCGCCTCGCGCGTCCCAAACAGAGAAGCCGTCCCTCGGCTTCCTGCCGACGGGACGCGCTCTTCTTTTGTAAAGTGCTCAGAAATAGTTTTTTTGTTTGCCCTTAGACTTTCGTTATGCAAGAATAAGAGCAATATGTTGGCATCACGAAAACTTGCTTGGTACGGTGTTGGAATTTTTGCCGCAGGCATTCTTGCGGGTTTTATCGTGTCACTAATCTTTGACCAAGAAATACACCAGAACACCGGACACGCGCTCCGAATAACAAACCCATCACACCCGCTCATCAAGCCACTCCTCGCGTGCAACATCGACAGCACTACCCCAAGTACAGAGTTCGATTCTCTAAAAGCTGATCTTGAAGACGCAATCGACAGAGCAAAAGCTACCGGTGACGTTTCTCGCGTCGGCGTGTATGTAAGGAATCTCGCTGACGGAACATGGACTGCGGTAAATGGCGACGATCAATTCCATCCCGCAAGCCTCATGAAAATCGTGACCCTTCTTGTGTACATGGAAGGCGCTGACGAGGATCCAACCATCCTTTCCAAAACACTAACGGTTCAAGAATACGAGAGTGATACAGAACAAAACATTCTTCCGGATCAGTCAGCAATCGTCGGGAATACCTATACCGTCGAGGAGCTGCTTCGGCTCATGATCGTATACTCTGATAACAATGCGTCACGAACGCTCGTTGCAAATGTTAATCCGGGAATACTCAATAAAACACTCCAAGATCTTGAGATTCCGCAGTACACAGACAATACCAATTACACGATTTCTCCACGACTGTACTCGCGCTTCCTTCGCATTCTCTACAACAGCACACTAATTTCTGAACAAAATTCCGCGCGTTCTCTTGAGTGGCTTTCGCAAAGCGCATATACAGATGCTCTTGTTGCCGGAGTGAGCACGTCAGAATCTGTGGCGCATAAATTTGGCGAATCCTCGGCAACGACCGACGACGGCATAACAACCTATCAGCATCACGACTGCGGCATTGTTTACGGAACATCACCGTATGTCGTTTGTGTCATGACCGAAGGAAAGAGCCTCTCGATCCTTGCACACACGATCGCCTCACTCGCGCAAACAGTCGATGCGTTCATGGCTAATACAGTTTCAAAATAGTTTTCCACAGGTACAACGGGTGGCAGATTTTTTCCATGTATGCTTTCTATAGGAATTAATCACTAACCGTTTTCCTATGATGGGCAAAGGCGAATGTACAGTGCACAAGGTCGCCGGTGTGTTGGTCTGGGTTGGCGCATTGAACTGGGGACTTTGGGGCTTCTTCCAGTGGAACCTCGTGCACTCACTCCTTGGAGGAATCTCCGGAGGAACACTCGAGAACATCGTCTACATGCTCGTTGGTCTTTCGGCAGTTGCAATGCTCTTTGCGGGCAAGTGCAAGTCCTGCAAGATGTAAGGAAAGAAAAACACAGCTCTTCCGAGCTGTGTTTTTCTTTTGCATTATTTCACAATCAGCACCCCCTCCATTCCAAGCTTCCGATGAGCTCCGACATCGCAATAATATGCATAATTTCCTGGAGTCTCGGGAGCGACAAAGGTTATAACCGTCCCGGTTGCAATACGTTCCTTCAATGCAAGTTCATCAATAACAAAGGTGTGATCTCCTTCAGAATCGCTAAACACCACAGAGACCTCCTGCCCTGGACGTGCCGTGATTGTTGACGGATCAAAGAAGAAATTTCCTGACGCCATTGAAACGGTCAATGGCTCAGGAGCAGCAACAGGAACAACAGGAGCAACAATCATCGGAGTAGTCACCGAAGCCTTGAGGGCAGATGTTGGCTCTGATTGAACGAATTCCGCTGATGCCACCGCCTGAGAAGTGGCGTCAGGAGCACTCAAAGTTGACGTCGAAGCGCAACCAGCGCCAAGCATCGAGAACACGCCAATACACCAAAGAAATCGTTTCATAGGGTTACCCGCCGTGGAGCGTCAGCGAAAGCGTTCCTCCCCCACCAACAACATACGCCACTCGACTCCGAGCGTGCACGTATCCATTACGAACAAGGAATGCATGGGATCGAGGGACAAAGGTTCCCGCATCAAGCGAGAGCACAAAAGGCGTCACGCCGGCATACAACACCGCACGACGTGCTTCATCGGCGTCATTACATCCTACGAGAATGGAAATGTGCGGACGATATCGCGGCAAAGCAAATGCAACATCAGGTAATGCAGCGGTACTCACCACAGCGTCAATCAGTCCGCGCGACGCCATTACCGCAATACTGTGCGCAAAGGCGTGAACCGGGCTATCAACGTCGTCAATTGGCATTTCAACCAAATCAAATCGCGACCGCTCTGCTTCATCGATCACTGACGCCATCGCTTGCACTGTTGCCGCGGGATAGCGACCAGAAGCAGATTCTGCAGAAAGCATCACCGCGTCTGTGTGATCAAGTACTGCATTTGCGACATCGGAAACTTCAGCACGCGTGGCCCTTGGATTGCGTGTCATTGAGTCGAGCATGTGCGTCGCAACGATGATTGGCTTCCCCGCTCTTCGGCATTTTTCGATAATTTCTTTTTGAACGATTGGGACCTCTTCCATGGGGATCTCGAGCCCTAAGTCGCCTCTGCCAAGCATAATGCCGTCGACAGCATCGAGAATCTCGTCAAAGTGCTCGACGCCAAGCGCCGTCTCGATCTTCGCCATGATCCATGGAGGCGTCACATTGTTCGCACGAGCGACTGACGTTGCGACCTTCCGAACATGTTCGGCGACTTCAGGTTTTGCAATAAATGAAAGCACTAACCAGTCGACGTTGTGCGCAACGCCGAACAAAAGATCAGCGTGATCTTTTTCGGTAAACGGATCAACACTCACTGTTGTATCAGGAAGATTTATTCCCTTCCGTGACTTTAAGATTCCACCATGGACGACCTTTGCGTGAATAACCTTTCCTTTCACGCTAGTCACCGCAACTTCGAGAAACCCGTCGTCAAGAAGAATTCGGTGGCCGGGTTTGACGTCATGATGCAAATGCTTGTACGTCACCGGAAATGGCCCGTGCGCTTCATACACGTCAATTGCCGTCGAAAAGCTCACGGATTGACCGTGGTGAAGTTCGACGCCACTCTCAGGAAGTGCACCAACGCGAATTTTCGGCCCCTGCAAATCTTGTAAAATCGCAATGTGTTTCCCAACCTTCTTTGCACTTGATCGGACATTGCGCAACAGCACTTCGTGCTCAGCATGCGTACCGTGAGAAAAATTCAAACGAGCGACGTCCATTCCAGCGCGCATCATGCGCGTTAAAATTGACGGCGCCGACGATGCGGGGCCAATGGTGCAAACAATTCGCGTTCTCCGTGCCATACAACGGAAAGTATAGCACCCAAATCAACTCTTAGGACTGATTTTCCTTCCCTGACAAATCCTTGAGCTCCTTCTCAAACATCTCCAGCCCCTCAAACGAATGGTACACGGACGCAAACCGAATATATGCCACCTTATCGAACTTCTTCAATTGCTTCATGACAATGTCGCCAATGTTGGCAGACGTAATTTCGCCTCCACGGACCTTTTGAATTTCGCGCTCAATGGTATGCACCAGCGCATGAAACTGATTTTGTGTGTACGGACGTTTCTCAAGAGATTTCTTTAAACCAGATTCCAATTTCTCTCGCAAATACGGCTCACGCCTCCCGTTGCGCTTTACGACGGCGCAATCCATGAGCTCAACCTCTTCCTGCGTACTAAAACGAAACGCGCAGCGCGCACGCTCACACTCTCGTCGCCTTCGAACCGCCATGCCATCTTGCGAAAGCCGGGAGTCGATAACCTTTGTTGATTTGTAATCACACACCGGGCAACGCATACCTCCGTTACATCATCTTTCGTCGGATAAACGCAGGGATTCCGAAATCATCATCTTCGCTCTTTTGTGGAGGCTGTTGCACTGGCGCTGGTGCCTGTTGTTGCTGCGGCTGATTTGCAACTGGCTGTTGACGGAAGCGCGGCTCTGGCGCCGGTTCTGCGACAGGAATGTTGCGCGGCGGCTGGGCCTGTGGCTGCGGCTGGGATTCCTGGTAGGTCTCGCGTTCTGGCTGAATAGGCGTTGACGGAATCTTTCGAGACTCAAATGGTGTTTCGTATGCCGGGGCAACGCGCGTTGTTCCTCGAAAGTCATCACGACGTGCAACCGGCGTCGGCTGCCATGTTGAGCGCGGTGCAATTTCAACGTCGCCCGCCAAACTTGGAGCCCGGCGCATTTCACGATTATCAAAACCTGTTGCAACGACGGTAATACGGACCTCGTCACCCATCGACTCGTCGATATTCGCACCAAAAATCACGCGGGCGTCGTCGTCAGCAGAACCAGTAATAACCTTTGCTGCTTCCGCGACTTCGTACATCGCCAAATCTGGACCACCCGTCACGGTGAACAAAATGCCCTTTGCGCCGTCGATCGAAATTTCCAAAAGCGGACTGGCAATAGCCTGCTTTGCTGCATCGACTGCACGATTTTCTCCAGACGATCGGCCGATACCCATCAATGCGCTTCCCGCATTTGCCATAATTGCCTTCACATCGGCGAAGTCTACGTTAATCAACCCCGGAAGCGTAATAATTTCAGCAATCCCCTGAACACCCTGTCGCAACACGTCATCGACAATTTTAAACGCGTCGAGGAGCGACGTTTTCTTGTCGATAATCTGCAACACGCGATCATTCGGGATGGTAATAACCGTATCGACGTGCTGAGCAAGCTCCTGGTACGCATCTTCCGCGATACGCTTTCGCTGAGCGCCTTCAAATCCGAATGGCTTCGTAACAACAGCAATCGTAAGCGCACCAACCTCGCGAGCAATCATGGCAATTTGCGCTGCAGCGCCACTTCCCGTTCCGCCACCAAGTCCACATGTTAAAAACACCATGTCCGCGCCAGAAATAGCGTTGCGCAAATCATTTGCGTTTTCCTCGGCTGCGCGTCGGCCAATTTCCGGATTCATTCCAGCGCCCAAACCGCGCGTGACCGTTTTTCCAATAGGGATCTTTGTTGTTGCCAAGTTGGTATGCAAGGCCTGCGCATCAGTGTTTACCGCGATAAAATCAACGCCGCGCAAATTTGCCGCAATCATGCGGTTCAAGGCCGATCCCCCACCTCCACCAACACCAATGACCTTAATCTTCGCACAGGTTTCGATATCCGGCTTGATCTCCGCCATATTGAACAACCAAATGGTTCATCGAAAATAACCGATGAACACTGAATGTGATCACCGTATAGTATAGCGTGTTCAAGGGTCAACGAATACTGGGGATGAAATGGGGAGAAGTATAAGAAAAAGAGACGCCCCGCGGACCTTTCGGACCCGCGGGGCAGCGGCTGACGGTAACTCCGGCCTAGACCGACGGCCCGTGGTTGACCAGTCGATCGATCTCGATGAATCCGGGCGTAGATCCGTAGTCCCTCGAGAGATCGGGGTACCGTTCCTTCAACACCGGGGCGATCACCCTCCACGCCTCCGTATTTTCGGGCACGAGCGCCGACCAATTCTGATGCGTGGTCGCGATATCGATCGCCTTTTCGACAAACACACAGGACGCCTTGAGCTCGGGAATCGGACACATTAGGTGTTCGACGCCGCGACGGAGAAGCCAGCGAGTGACGGAATCGTTGAAGGCAAACTCCCAAGACTCGGCAATACTCACCTCGTCGTACATCTTTCCGATCTCCACCGTCCACGCATCGGAATCCCCGGAATGCGCGAAGGAACCGAACCATTCCCGCCACTGTTGAAGGACCGCCTTCCGACGTCGCAGATTGAAGTCTCGATCCGCCTCACGCTTCGCGAGCGCGGCTTCTTCCTTGGCTCGAGAGCTGCTTTTCACCATGTGTGCCACGAACATGACCCCGAGGAACCCGCAGGCGATGTTCACCGCGCCATCAACCGCCCACGATTGCCAAAAGTCATACGGGCATTCGACGAAGGTAGCGAAGTGCGGATTGTTTTTCATCGCCATCCCGCCGACGATGACTGCGAGCACGATGTGCGTCGAAGGGTGAAGAAGAACCGAACGAAGGAACCAGTAGATGCGCATGAGCACTCCTGAAGTGCGCGAACATTGCATCAGAAAAATGAGAATTTTGCAAGCATTAGCGAAAAAGACACGCCCCGCGAATCCTTTCGGACCCGCGGGGCAGCGTTCTGATGGTGGATTTTCTCGGCTAGACGGCCGTGGACTGTAGTTTCCCGGGCGGCCGTCCGTTGTGCGCGAACCATTCCAGGAGTCGCATGTACTCGGGATTGGTGGCGTGCTTCTTGTTCAAGCGATGAATTTCACCTTTGAGCACATGGTTCACAAGATCCCACGTGTTCTCATTGGTGAGCTCGCCCCACAGCCCGGATTCTTCCGCGAGCCAGATGATCCGGTGGATGCACGCCAGTCGAGTCTTTTCCTCGTATGGGGTGCCATTTTTCGGAAGCGACGTGGCGCGACGATAGAGCCAGCTGAAGAGCGCATGACTCCGGACATCGGAAGACTCGAAAATCGCGAATCGCCCGGCGATCTCGTACTGTACGTCCTCCCCTCCAAACACCGAACCGCCCCACTCCCTCCACGCCATGAGCTCTTTCGCGTTCCGGCTCTCGAGCTTCTCTTTCCGACGAATCTCGCCGTATTCCGCAGCCCAAGCGCCCGTGATGATTCCGTGGAGCATGACGACGCCGGCCACGACCGGATGCGCGATGCTCTGAACCCAGGACGGGATGTCCTTCGTTCCCAGAGTCACAGCGCAGAGGAGGCCGACCGAAAAGATCAAAAGGGACAACCAGAGACCGATCCACGAGGAACGGCCGAAGATGCGGACCATGGAAACTCCGTGAGCGAAAAAATTACACCACAAATCATGGTAAACATCAACCCTTTACGAACGTTTACGGCACCAATGACTTCATCCACTTTCGGAGCTGGTCAGCGACCTTATCCACG
>CAYROW010000038.1:0-8832 GCA_964425965.1 uncultured Gammaproteobacteria bacterium | reverse complement strand
GTCAGCATTTTCATCATGGGCTGGGATATTCTCGCTCAGTTTTCCGTGATCGCGGGCATGCCGTACGTCTGGAATGAGTTCTTCCATCATCTTCTTCCGCTCATGGCGACGTACACTCTGTTCGTTGTCGGCAAGCCGTATCTTCTCGGCTTGTACCGATTCCTCCGTTACGGCAAGGCAAACATGGACACGCTTATTGGTATTGGGACATTAGCGGCGTATCTATATAGTTTCGTGATTACCGCTTTTACGGAAACGCTCGCTCCATTCCTCAATGTCGAGCACACCTATTACGACGTGACGATCGTCGTCGTTGCGTTTATTACGCTTGGAAAATACCTTGAAGCCCGATCCAAGCTCAAAACCGGCGATGCAATAGAGAAACTACTCAATCTTCAGGCAAAGACCGCCCTTGTCATTCGTGATGGGAAAGAAGTGGAGATCCCGGCGAGCGAAGTCGTTCTTAGTGAACTTATTGTCGTGAAGCCCGCAAGTCGCATTGCCGTTGATGGCGTACTTACGGAAGGCTCCTCTTATGTTGATGAGTCGCTCGTAACTGGCGAACCGATGCCGATCAAGAAAGATGTCGGCGATACGGTTGTTTCGGGAACGATGAACACGAACGGTTCGTTTACGTTCAGGGCGACAAAGGTTGGTTCGGAAACAATGCTCGCGCGGATTATCACAATGGTCGAGGAGGCGCAAGGCAGCCGTGCGCCTATTCAGGCACTTGCGGACAAAATCTCATCCGTCTTTGTCCCGATTGTACTCGTGATCGCATTCCTCACACTTGCTGTCTGGCTCATCGTAGGAAGTCAGTACATGGATTTCTCACAAGCATTGTCGAATGGTTTGGTTTCATTCGTCGGTGTACTCGTCATCGCCTGTCCGTGTGCACTTGGTCTTGCAACACCGACTGCGATTATTGTTGGTGTCGGCAAAGGCGCGAAAGAAGGAATCCTCGTGAAGGATGCGGCAACGCTTGAGAAGCTCTACAAAGTGAACACGGTTGTTGTCGACAAGACAGGAACGCTCACCAACGGCAAACCGGAACTTGTTTCTATTCGTGCATTATCCGATCTTCACGAAAAGGAACTCGTGGGCATTCTCGCATCGCTTGAAAAGAAGTCTGAGCATCCCATCGCTCATGCAATTACGAGCCACGCCGAGAAGCAGAAACTGAACTTCTCGTCAGTAGAAGATTTTGAAGCGATCAAGGGTCAAGGACTCAAAGGCACCGTTAATGGAATCGAATACTACGCCGGAAATACAAAGCTCGTTACGGCATTGAAGTTATCGTTTGATGCGTCCTCATTGGAAAAAGAAACGCTCGAAGGCAAGACGCCCGTAATTCTTGCAACAAAAGAAAAAGTTATCGGTGTCGTCATGGTTGCGGATGCGATGAAGCCAGAGGCGAAGGAAGCCGTGTCTCGTCTTCATAAACTTGGCATCAAGGTTGTAATGCTCACCGGTGATAACAAAAACACCGCCGAGTTCATCGGAAAACAAGTCGGAGTCGATGAGGTCGTCGCGGAAGTCCTGCCCGAGGGTAAGCTCGCCAAGATCAAAGAACTGCAATCCAGGGGAAACGTCGTCGCGATGGCGGGTGATGGCGTAAACGACGCACCGGCGTTAGCGCAAGCCGATGTCGGGATCGCGATGGCTACGGGAACAGATGTCGCGATTGAATCCGCTGGCATCACCTTGCTTCACGGCGACATCTCAAAACTCGTGAAAGCGATTACGCTTTCAAAGATGACAATGCGCGGCATCAAGCAAAATCTCTTCTGGGCGTTCGCGTACAATGTCATCGGCATTCCATTGGCGGCAGGACTGTTCTTTCCGTTCTTCGGTTGGCTTCTGAATCCCGTCTTTGCTGGACTCGCGATGGCGTTCTCGAGCGTATCCGTTGTTGGTAATTCGCTTCGACTGAAAACGAAGTCGCTCTAAGCATATGGAAAAATATACCTTCCATGTGACAGGCATGCGCTGCCGTGCCTGCGTCCTCATGACGGAGAGCGAATTACAAGATGTTCCGTACGTATCACGCGCCAAGACAAGTCTTGAAGCAGAGTGCGTTGAAGTGACGGGCGACTTTGCAGGAAAAGATGCGGCAACAATCGCCGCCGACCTCACACTCGTACTCGCGAAGCATGGGTATGCGCTCTCGGTTGAGAAGCGGAAGAAGACAAAGAACTGGGGAGAGTTCAGGAATGCCGTTCCCATTGTCCTCGCGTTCATTATCGCCTTTTTGCTTTTGCAGAAGGCAGGGGTCGTGAACCTGATTGGCGGAGGCGAACCATCGTACGTCACAGCGTTCGTCGTCGGGCTCGTCGCGTCCGTATCCACCTGTATGGCAGTTGTTGGCGGGCTAGTGCTCTCTATGTCCGCGACGTTCGCCAAGGAAGGAGACAAAGTGAAGCCGCAGATCATGTTTCATGCAGGGCGCATTGTTTCGTTCTTTCTATTGGGTGGCGTTATTGGAGTGCTTGGCTCCGTCTTTCGTTTGAGCGGCTTCGGATCGCTCGTGCTCGGTCTTGTCCTTGGGCTCGTGATGCTCATACTCGGATTGAACCTCCTCGACGTGTTCGACTGGACAAAAAAGCTCCAGCCATCGATGCCGAAGTTCCTCTCAAAGCATGCACTCGGGGTTTCCAAGTTCAACCACACGCTCACGCCGGTTCTTGTCGGCATTGCGACATTCTTCTTGCCCTGTGGGTTCACCCAGTCCATGCAGCTCTATGCGCTCTCGACGGGAAGCTTCCTCACGGGAGGATTCACGATGCTCGCATTCGCGCTCGGGACGTTCCCGGTGCTCGCACTCATCAGCTTCAGCTCGTTCAGCGTAGAGAAGAGCCGCAACAAAGGCGTGTTCTTTAAGACCGCCGGGCTGATCGTCATCGCGTTCGCCGTATTCAACATACTCACGGCACTCGTTGCCGCTGGGTACATCGCTCCCATCTTCAACTTTTAATCTCATCAAATGCATATGAATTCCAACACAAAGACACTTCTCATCGTCGGCGCACTCGTTCTTGGCGCATTCCTTCTGTTCCGCGGAGGCGGACAATCGCAGACCGCCGCCACGACCAACGCGAGTTCGAACGTGAGCACGATTGCAGGGCAGCAAATCGTTGCGATAAACGTCAAAGGCGGCTACTCGCCACAGGCGACGACCGTTAAAGCAGGTGTGCCTACCGTACTTCGATTCACAACGAACGGAAGTTATGACTGTTCCTCGGGTATTCGTATTCCTGATCTCGGCATCAGCAAGAATCTGCCATCAACGGGGACTACAGACGTAAACATCGGGACGTTGGCGGTAGGAACGCTTCAGGGAACCTGTTCGATGGGAATGTACAAATTCGAGATCAACGCCGAGTAAAGAGATCCGAGGGGAAAAACGTTTGTAGCTAAGGTAGGAATCCCTTACAATACCCGCATGTATTTTGAACAATTGAGCAGAAAAATCTGGCAGAAATTCAGCCGTCATCTCACCATGGCGCTGTTTTTCTGCGTCACACTGCTCATGTTCATGGTGACCTGCCATCCGCTTGGTGCTTCGAACCACATGGAAATCGTCGGGATGAATACAGAGTGCTGCACAGATCACTCAATTGGGAGCTTCAACGATAGCCACCAGTCGATCTTCTCTCAAACTACCATCTCAAGAATCTCCGAATTTTCCCTTCCGGACATCGCCTTGGCTCCACAGACGCCAATCGCCTTCTCCGTCATCCTTGTCGTTTCCCTCGTCACGATCAAACAGCGCAACAAAGAACTGGGGTGGCTTTGGGCAAAATCATGGCCGTTCGCTTGGAACGGCGGCTATTTACCGTACTTCAGCCCGATGCGCGACGCATAGCAAAGGTAAGTCCGTGAGGATTTATTCATCTTATTTTTGCTATGGAAAATGATACAAAAGGATTCTTCGACGGCATGCCGTCGAAAACAAGCTTTATCTTTGGGCTCGTCTCAGGAGTTGCGCTTATCTCGCTTCTCACGAGTTTTGGTCTTTTGAGCGGCAACAACTTGTTCGCAAAGACAACGGATACGGGAACGGTCGCGGTCGCGAATGCTCAACCATCGGCAGCGGCTCCAACCGTCAAAACCAAGGCACCGACGGGCGAGGTTCCGGAAGTGACCGACGCAGACCATATTCGTGGCGACAAAAACGCACCCGTGACCTTCGTGGAATATTCGGACTTCGAATGCCCGTTCTGCAAGAAGTTCGCCCCAACGGTCGATCAGATCCTTGAGGAGTACGACGGAGACGTTCGCGTCGTCTATCGCCACTATCCGCTTTCATTCCACGCCAACGCGCAAAAGGAAGCCGAGGCATCGGAATGCGCCAACGAGCTTGGCGGCAATGATGCGTTCTGGCAGTACCATGATGCCATTTTTGAACGCACGGAAACGAATGGTACAGGTTTTGCACTTGATGCTCTTGTGCCACTCGCAGAAGAACTCGGCTTGAACGGTACGAAGTTCAAGGAATGTCTGGACAGCGGAAAGTACGCTCAACACGTGAAGGACGATACGGCTGGTGGAGCGGCGGCGGGTGTTACCGGAACTCCGGGCTCGTTCATTATTGATGCGAATGGCGACGCTGAGCTTGTTTCTGGCGCACTTCCGTTCGCGCAAATCAAAACTCTCCTTGATGCGGCGTTAGCGAAATAGTATGCGTTTTCAGGAATCCTTAAACAGGTTTATACAAGCCGCGAAGGAGACGCTCGCAACGGGATCACGACGAGTCGCCTTTATCGTCGTGACCATTGCGACGTTCTGGCTCTTCGTTTGGATTCCGGTCAGGCTAATTCCCGGCAACGACCTGCCGTTTCAGCTCAGCATCATGACGCGGCTCGACTTCGCGATGTTTGGGATTCTTTCCATCCTGAATGCGCTCCTTCTCCTCATGCAATGGCATCTCTTCCACTTGCGGAGGGTTCGAGCGCGTTCAGGCGTGGGTACCGTCATCACCGGCGGTATCGGAGGACTTTCCGCCACCTTTGCCTCGGTGCTCTCTACAGCATCGTGCGGGGCATGCGTGACGGGATTCCTGGGATTCCTCGGAACGGGCGGTGTGCTGTTCGTCCTCAACAACCGATGGCAAATCACCCTTGTCTCGATCCTCGTCGTTGTCGTCGCCCTCGTGATCGCATCAAAAACGATCACCGAGGGATGCAGGGCGTGTAGCGTCGACGCGACATCTAAACCATGTAAAAAATAACCAAACTGTTTCTGACTATGGAAGAACCTATATCACAAGAACCTTTACCTGAAGGTACTGACGTACCGAAGGTCTCTGAAGTCCCAGTATCAAAACGTCTCACGCTACGACAGAAAAAGATGATTATCATCGCAGCAGTGATCGTTCTCCCGCTTGCAACACTGTTTTACTTCAAGAGCATCTTTATTGCTGCCACGGTAGATGGAAGCCCGATTAGTAGGATTCGCGTGGTGCAGGAACTTGAACGCCAAGGCGGCAAGAACGTTCTTGACGCGCTCATCGTTGAACAGCTCATTGCAAACGAGGCTCTCGCGAAAGACGTTACCGTTTCTGCGCAAGAGATTACGGATGAACTGGATAGCATCAAGGCGAGCGTAACCGATGCGGGTGGAACGTTCGAGGCGGCACTCGCTGAGCGGGGCTTTACCGAGGAGAGCCTTCGCAAGAGCATTGTCACGCAGTTGACCATGAAAAAGTTGCTTGCTGAAAAACTGACGGTTACAGATGAAGAGTTGGAGCAATACATCACAGAGAGCGGAATCCCGCTTCCGGAAGAGAATGCAGACACCATGAAGGAACAGATTAAGCTCCAGATTGCGGACAGCAAGTTCACCGAAGAAGCGCAAAAGCTCATTGCCGAACTGCGAGCGAAGGCGAATATCACCACCTACGTCAACTATTAATTCATTCGCCTATGAACATAAAACGATGGATCGACTACCTTCCGCATGCAGCATGGGCGCAAGCGTTCGTCGGGATGGCGGGAAGCCTCTACTTTAGCGAAGTCATGAATCTTCCGCCGTGCGTATTATGCTGGTACCAGCGCATCGCACTGTATCCGCTTGTCGCAATCCTTGCCGTCGGCATTCTTCGCAAGGACAAGGCGGTCGCTCTGTACGTCCTGCCTCTTTCGCTCGCCGGTCTCGCCGTTGCTGTGTACCACAACCTTCTGTACTGGAAGATTCTGCCGGAGAGCGTTGCGCCCTGCACCCTCGGCATTTCTTGCACGACAAAGTTCTTTGAATGGTTCGGCTTCATTACGATCCCGCTCCTTTCGCTTGTGGCATTCAGCGTTATCACCCTTATTCTCATTACTCACACCCGTCTTATAAAAAAGTATGCTTAGCGATGACGCAAAAGTCCTGATCGGCATCGGTCTTGCCACTGTTCTTATTTTTGTCGGCATCGCCGTGGCGACGACGAACCAAACCCAGTCGACTGAACCGATTGCTTACGAGACGCTTGTGCGGGAAGATAGCTGGAAACAGGAAATACCAAACGCCGCCATCACGCTTGTCGAATTTTTCGACCCTGAGTGTGAGGCGTGCCGCGCGGCGCATCCGCAGATCAAACAAATCTTGGAGGACTACTCGGGTCAGATTACCTACGTGGTTCGCTACTTCCCCCTGCATGGAAACTCCGAGCTTGCCGCGAAGACACTCGAAGCCGCAGGAGAACAGGGTAAGTATTGGGAGATGCTCGATATTCTATTTGAGCGTCAGTCTGAATGGGGCGAAAAGAAAACTCCACAAACCGAGCTATTCCTTTCCTACGCCGGAGAGCTTGGACTCGATGCGGAAAAGTTTACTGCTACGCTTAATAGTTCCGCATACGAAGACAAGATCAAGCGGGATCGCCAGGACGGTATTGCCGCGGGAGTCAACTCGACGCCGAGCGTCTTTCTAAACGGCGTGGCGGTAGAGGAGTTCCCGACGTACAATACACTCAAGGCTCTTATCGACGGCTTACTCGCTGAACAGGCAAAATAACAAGTGCGTCTATGAAAAAAGATAACCACTCTGCACATCATTCCACCACGGGGGCAAGCACGTTGCGTGTCAGGGTGGCGTTCCTTCTCAACTTTGTCTTCACCATCATTGAGCTGATTGGTGGGCTTTGGACGAATAGCACGGCGATTCTTGCGGATGCGCTCCACGACCTTGGTGACACCTTCTCTCTCGGGCTTTCTTGGTACTTCTCGAAAGTTTCCGAGCGTGGACGAACAAACAAGTTCTCCTACGGGTACAAGAGGTTTTCTCTCTTAGCCGCCTTCGTGAACAGCATGGTGCTGTTGGTTGGCTCCATGTTCATCCTGACGCAAGCGGTGCCTCGTCTGCTCTCTCCTGAGCACTCCAACGCGCCCGGCATGATCGTTCTCGCGGTCGTGGGAATCGCCATGAACGGCTTGGCAGTCTTGAAGCTGAGGGCTGGGAAAACGCTCAATGAGCGCGTCACCACCTGGCACCTCATGGAGGACATGCTCGGATGGATCGCGGTGCTTATCGCCGGTGTCTTCATCGCCTTCTACGATCTCCACGTTATTGATCCGATTCTTTCCATCCTCATCACGCTCTACGTCCTGCGCAACGTGCTCAAAAACCTCAAGGAGACGGTTCTCACTTTTCTCCAAGAGGTTCCATCCTCGATTGACCTTGGCGAGATTGAGAAGCGCATCGCGAACGTGCCGGGCGTGCTCCGTGTCCATGATACGCACGTCTGGTCTTTGGACGGAGATTACAGCGTCTTCACGTCTCACGTGATGCTATCTAAGGAAACCACTGCCGAGGAGATGTTTAAGCAGAAATGCTGCATCTTGGATCTCGTGAAGGCGAGCGGCATCAACCACATCACCATTGAGATGGAACGCGAGGGCGAGACCTGCCACGGTATGGTCTGCGCGACCGATTCTGAAGAGAAGCTTTAGCAATGGTTTTCATGGAACAAGCAATCGTCGACGCAATCGCACAGATGCGTTTTCCTGCCGCAACTGTGGCGGCGAAATGGATCACATTTTTGGGCGAATGGTGGATTCTCCTTGCCGCCGTCACGGCTGGGTGTTTCGTGCTGCTCTTGCAGAAACGCATTCGGGCGGCACTCTGCTTTGGAGCGGGCTATGTGTCACTGCTCTCGATCGTGTACGCATTAAAGGAATTCGTTCAACGCCCAAGACCTGCGGGTGGCATCGTCGAGGACAGTCTCTTCTCTTTCCCCAGCGCGCATTCCGCGCTCTCTACCTACTTCTTTGGTATGGCCGCCTACTTGTTCGCCATGAGAATCAGACAGCCAATTGTGCGGAAAGCGGTATTCATTGTTTTATTTATCACTCCGCTCATTATTGCCTTCACACGCCTCTACCTCGGAATGCATTTCTTGACGGACGTTATTGCTGGCATGTTCCTTGGGGCGCTTGCAACCTTTCTTACCCTCAAAATTTCCAACAAGCCCACCGTGAACGTAAAGCCAACGTAGCCTATGTCCGATTGCTGCTCAATCCCACCCAAAGAAAATATTACGCAACAGAAGTCAATGCTCTGGATTGTTCTTTTTCTGAACGCGGTAATGTTTTTTGTCGAAGTCTATGCCGGACTTGTCGCGCATTCGAGTGCTATTCTTGCTGACTCGCTCGACATGCTCGGCGACGCGTTGGTGTATGGTCTGAGCATCTGGTCGCTCTACAAGACGGAGTTGTGGAAGGGGCGCGTTTCCATGGCGAAGGGTGTCATCATGGCAATCCTGGCACTCGTGGTCATTGGCGAGGCTATCTGGAAAGTCTTTAGCCCGGTTGATGTTCAGGGTTCCGTCATGACGGGAATTGGCTTGCT
>CAYROW010000037.1:6150-8859 GCA_964425965.1 uncultured Gammaproteobacteria bacterium | reverse complement strand
CTACGGGATCACGAATCCCGACGAGCAGCGGAAGTACTGGATCTGGTGCCTCGGCCAGGTCTGGGCCGACCCCGACGATCGTCGCGAGTACGCCCTCGTGCTGGGCGCGTTTGACGGCGGGCGGAACGCGGGCCTCGGCGGCAGTACGGTTGGCGCGGGCGCGGGCGATCGGGTGCTCTCCTTCCCGCTCTAGAGTTCGGCGTTTGGAACCTTGGGTTCTGGGCGCTAGCGCTCGAACCCTTGGTCCTTCACGCGTGGTCGCGCCTGTCTCTTCGGAGATGGGCGCGATTCTTGTTTTGTGTTCGATTCGATTGTTGCTCTGTGCTACCATTCCTTCATATGCGTTTTTCTCGTTCGCCACTTTCGGCGCCGTTGCGGGCGTTTGGTGCAGTTTTGGTCGCGATGCTGTGTGTACTTGTTGGATATACCATCGGACGCCAGTCGGAATCTGTTGTGGTTCCTGTTGGCGAAGGACACGTGACTAATCAAGGATTTACCGCTGCGGACGTGAGTGCGGACGCTGATTTTGCAACGTTCTGGGATGTCTGGCGCATGGTGAAGGCGAAATATGTTGATCAACCAGTATCGGAAAAGAATTTGTATTACGGATCGATTGCCGGAATGGTTGCGAGCTTAAATGACCCATACTCTACGTACTTTACGCCTGAAGACGCGCAAGCCTTCGATGAACAGCTCGCGGGAAGGTTTTTTGGTATCGGTGCTCAACTCGACATGAAAGAGAATCAAATTGTCGTTGTTGCTCCGTTGCCTGGAACGCCGGCTGACCGTGCGGGGTTGCGAACGAACGATATTATTGCCGCGATTGACGGTGTCATGACCGACGGCATGAGTATTGATGAAGCGGTGTCGAAAATTCGTGGAGAAAAAGGTACGTCAGTGGTATTGAGTATTCTTCGCGATGGGTCGGAAACCACGCAAGATCTTTCTATTGTTCGCGACGAAATCACTGTGGATAGCGTGACATACACCATGAGAGACGATCACATTGCAGTGATCGCGATTTCGATGTTTAATGATGACACTTCTTCGCTTTTTGCGAAGGCTGCAGAAAATGCAGTCCGTGAGGGTGCAACGGGTATTGTGCTCGATTTGCGCAGCAATCCAGGTGGGTTACTCGACTCCGCAATTGACCTTGCCGGGTACTGGATTCCAAAGGGCGGAACTGCGGTCATTGAGGATGTCCGAGGAGAAAAGACGGAATATCCAACGTCTGGTGCTGGAAGTTTGAAGGATATTCCGACCGCGGTGTTAGTGAACGGCGGATCCGCGTCTGCAGCAGAAATTCTCGCTGGAGCGTTACAGGATACGCATGAGGCACGAGTTATTGGTGAGCAGACATTTGGAAAAGGTTCGGTGCAGCAGTACGAAGATCTTCCGGACGGCGGCGCAGTGAAAATCACCGTCGCTCGATGGCTTACTCCGCTTGGACGTTCTATTGATAAACAGGGAATCGCTCCAGACGACGTTGTTCCTCTGACACTTGACGACATTCATGCCAAACACGACACCCAATTCACCGCGGCGCTCAATTTCCTCACGAAGGAATAAAGGAGAGGGAGAACGCCATCGCACAGAGGTCTCTGCCGGAGGCCTCGTGTTTAAGCGTGTGAACGGCCTGGTATACTTTGCAATGGTGAAGGACTCGTACGGGAAATGGGCGTTCCCCAAGGGCCACGTTCGCCAAGGAGAGTCGTATCGCGATGGCGCGACGCGAGAAATCCGTGAAGAGATGGGTTTAACGGGTTTGCGCATGGTGTGCAGGCTCGACACGATCGATATTTGGTTCCGTGATCGGTTTGTTCACAAAGGAAAACTCGTCCATAAATACATTCACTATTTCTTGTTTGAAGCAGATAAAGACGCGACAGTCCGTCGTCCGACTCCACAGGAACAAGGCGAGACGATCCGTGCGGTGGGCTGGGTTCCGGCAAGAGATTTGCTCCGTCGCTCAAGTTACCGCGACATGATCCACATCATTAAGAAAGCGTTACGTCTATGCTCGTCTCCCTCCTCAACGATGTCCGCTCCCTCGGCCCCAAAGGCGCCATCGTCGACGTCCCCGAAGGCTACGCCCGAAGCTTCCTCTTCCCTGAACACCTTGCGGTTTTAGCGTCGAAGGACGTTGTCGCTGCCGACAAGGCGCTCGATGATCGTCCAAGGGAATCCAAGGCTGAACGCGAGGAGCGCGAGCTTGCTGGCGAGATTGATGGATTGGAAATTGTTCGATCGGTGAAGGAGACAAAGGGTTTGCCTGCGACTGCGGTGGGAAAAGAAGACGTGAGACAAGGATTAAAAGAACTCGGATTCAAAGTTCCACTCGATTTTATTGGTTTGAAAAAACCACTGAAAGAATTCGGCACCTTCGACGTTCCCGTGACATTTCCTTCCGGATTCGAATCCCAACTCTCCGTTATTATCGAAGCGGCCTAGCGGCCGTTTTTCGATATTGCGCAGAAAGTTTTCCACTGGTTCGGCGTTTATGCATTTGATACCATAACGAAGTCTTGTCCCCACGAGACGCCTATTCTTTATTTTTGTACGTATGGCGAACAAAAAAGATGCTGCGGTCACGCGGGGAGTTCTTATTGAGGTGCTCACTGCCGCGTTGAAGGAACAGGATGTTCGATTCGATCAGAAGCTCCATGACCTCCGATTGGATGTTCGAGATGAAATCCATTCGTGCATTTC
>CAYROW010000037.1:0-6050 GCA_964425965.1 uncultured Gammaproteobacteria bacterium | reverse complement strand
CCCCGGCGGAGCGTTTCATTTCTATGCATCATCGATACATCTTCATTGTTGGCGGAGTCATGAGTGGGGTAGGAAAAGGAACGTCGAGCGCTGCACTCGGATTAACGTTGAAGGCTCGAGGATTTCGAGTAACTGCTGTTAAAATCGATCCGTACGTCAACGTTGATGCGGGCACCATGAACCCGGTGGAGCACGGCGAAGTGTTTGTAACCATCGACGGCGACGAGACCGATCAAGACATTGGCAACTACGAACGTTTCCTCGATGAAAACATTACGTCGGTGAACTACATGACGACGGGTCGAGTCTATCAATCGGTCATCGAGCGCGAGCGCCGTGGTGACTATCACGGAAAGTGTGTTGAGGTGGTACCGCGTGTGCCGGAAGAGGTTATTGATCGCCTTGAGAAGGCTGCGAAAAAAGCGAAAGCAGATTTTGTTCTTGTTGAGATTGGCGGCACGGTTGGTGAATATGAAAATATTCTTTTCCTTGAGGCGATTCGCATGATGAAGCTGAAGAATCCCGACGACGTTCGAACGGTGCTCGTGAGCTATCTTCCGGTTCCGCCGTCCATTGGCGAGATGAAGACCAAGCCAACACAGCACGCGGTTCGTGAAGTGAATCGTATCGGGATTAATCCGGAGTTCCTCATTTGCCGATCCGAAGTTGCGCTTGATGCGCCTCGACGCGAAAAGTTGAGTCGTTTTTGCGGTGTACATCCGTCGCACATTATTACTGCACCGAATGCGAAATCGATTTATGAAGTGCCAAGGCTTTTCGATGAGCAAGGGTTCGCGGATTCGATGATCAAGTCGTTTCGAATGAAATCGCGGACGGCTCCTGATCTTAGCGCATGGGATTCTCTTGCGAATACCATCGAGACCGTTGACCGTCCGGTTCGCATCGGCGTTATTGGAAAGTACTTCTCGACCGGAGACTTTGTGTTGTCTGATGCGTATCTTTCGGTCCTTGAGGCAATCAAGCATGCGGCGTGGAGCATTGGTCGAAAGCCGGTCATTGAGTGGCTGAATAGCGAGGCGTATGAAGAGGATCTTTCGAAACTCGGCGAGCTCTCGCGATACGACGGCGTGCTCGTGCCTGGCGGATTCGGCTCACGAGGGATCGAAGGGAAAATGGCCGCGATCAATTATGTCCGCGAGCATAGGATTCCGTACTTTGGTATCTGTTATGGCATGCAGTGCGCGGTGATTGAGTTTGCGCGATCAGTGCTGGGACTCACCGATGCGCACACGACAGAGATCGCGCCGAAGACGAAGAGTCCGGTTATTCACTTGATGAACGATCAGGCGAAGAAACTCAAGGGAACCGGAATCGGCGGAACGCTTCGTCTGGGATCGTATCTCTGTGATTTGAAGGCAGGATCGATTTCTCGCGAATCGTATGGTTCCGATCAGATCTCCGAACGTCACCGTCATCGCTACGAATTCAATAACGATTACCGCCAGAAGCTCATCGATTCCGGCCTCGTCATTGCTGGCACATCGCCAGATGATCGTCTCGTCGAGATTGTTGAGATCGCTGATCACCCGTTCTTTGTTGGTGTGCAATTTCATCCAGAGTTCCAGTCGCGTCCGCTTCGGCCTCACCCGTTGTTTGTAAGATTTGTCCAAGCCTCTTCTGACAAACATGATGCAACCCTTAGTGTTGATCAACCCTAAGGGTTAAAAATGAAGAAAACAAAAATCCCACCAGATACGGTGGGACTTTTATTGCGATTACGCGGTTTTGATAGAAACAAAGGTTCGAAGCTTGAGCTTTCCAGTAAAGTCTGGAACGCGCTTCTTCATGAAAGAAACGACGCCGTCCTTCAGGGCATAGAGGGTAAAGTCCTTGCCGGCGCGGACGTTCTTTCCTGGGTGAACCTGAGTTCCGCGCTGACGAATGATGATTTCGCCAACCTGAACTTGGGTACCGTCGGAACGCTTGACTCCAAGACGTTTCGCTTGGGAATCGCGGCCGTTACGTGTAGATCCTTGGGCTAATTTATGTGCCATACATGGGGTAAGTGCCGATGTCGATCACAGTGATCGGTACGGCTAACGGTGGGTAGATTAGCCTAATTCCTGTGGAGCGTCAAGCAGAAACTGGGGCTATCCGTGGATGAAAAATGGAGTATACTGTGAAAAGCTATGCGAAATGCGATTTTGGCTGCTTTGGAGGATATTCGAGGGAATTTGCGCCTTCATAGGGGCGGGATCGATCTTGTTGATCTCGATGAGGAATCCGGGGTCGTTTCCCTCAGATTTACCGGAGCCTGCGCAGGGTGCGCCCTTTCGGATATAACCATGAAAAAGGGCATTGAAGTCGTGCTGTGTGAACGGGTTCCGAGTATTCGAAAAATTCTTACCATCACTTCGCATGTCTAAGATTATTGTCGAGCGCAAGGGGCGGATCGCTGCGCTCTTTCGCGTGGAGTATTTTCGTCTCGGTGTCGTGGTGACTGTTGGGTGCATTTTGGCGTCCTTTGCACTTATTCTTTGGCGGCTGTTTCCTGAAATTTACGGTAAGAATTTTATTCCGTTGCATTACAACATTCATTACGGCGTCGATTGGACGGGCGCATGGTGGCAGATTTTCGTGTATCCCGTTGCGGCAGTCATTATGAGCTTAGCAAACGTCGGAATCGCGCTTGGCATTATTCAACGCGAGCCGATGTTGGCGAGGGTTGTGCTCGTGGGGACGGTGCTCCTGTCTGCATTTTTGTTCTGTTCCACGATCTTCGTGGTCCTTATGAATATTGTTTATGGTTGATGCTTTTGCGATCACAAAAATTCTGTTGCTTGGGACGGCGAGTTTCGTTGTCGCAATCTGGTGGACGCCCCTCTTAACGCACATCCTGTACAAATTCCGTTTAGGGAAATCTATTCGCAGTGCGGTGAAGGCGCCGATGTTTGCAAAACTTCACGCAAAAAAAGCTGGCGTTCCGACGATGGGCGGCGTGCTCGTCTGGGGAACTGTTGGCGCTATGGCGGTGTTTTTTTCTGCATGTCACATATTTTTTCCCAATAGCGCGCTTGCGGAATTGAATTTTCTTTCTCGATCGCAGACATGGCTGCCGGTTGCTGCGCTTGTTGCTGCCGGGATTATCGGACTCGCGGATGACTTCATGAATGTGTTTCGTGTAGGTCCTGATGGGGGAGGTCTCCATGTTCGTCATCGTTTAGCGCTGTATGCAATTGTTGCTGCGGTTGGGGCTTGGTGGTTTACCGCAAAGCTCGGATTTGATTCATTGCACGTTCCGTTTGTTGGCGATGTTGTGGTTGGCGTTGTTCCGTATGCGTTATTTTTTATTGGCGTTATTGTTGCGACATCGTTCTCAGTTAATCAAACCGACGGGCTCGATGGCCTGGCCGGCGGCACTCTTGCGAGCGCATTCGGTGCCTATTCGCTTATTGCGGTGATGCAAGGCCGCTACGATCTTGCGGCATTTTGTGCGGTGGTGATGGGCGCGCTGTTTGCATTTTTGTGGTTTAACATTTACCCAGCACGTTTCATTATGGGCGATACCGGCGCGATGTCGCTTGGGGTTACGCTCGGTGTGGTTGCGATGATTACTAATCAGCCGCTGTTGTTACCACTCATCGGATTCATTTTTGTTCTTGAGATGGTGACGACGATTGTGCAGATGGGTTCGAAAAAGCTTTTTGGCAAAAAGGTTTTTCTTATCGCGCCAATTCATCATCACTTTGAGGCTCTTGGTTGGCCAGAACCAAAAGTCGTGATGCGATTCTGGGTTATTTCTTGGATTACCGCAGCGCTTGGTGTTCTTCTTGCGCTTCTTGATGTTGCGGTGAAAATTCCATCGTAGGTATGTCCGTTTTTGGAGGCATCCGCAATGCAGATCGCACGTTTCTTGCGCTTCTTGGCGGGTTGCTTTTGCTTGGACTCGTGTTGCTTGCGTCGGCATCTGGTCCAACGGGATTCGTGAAATTTCATGACACGTATTATTTCTTGAAACACCAGATGATTTTCGGATTGGTGCCGGGAGCAATTGGGTTTTTTCTTGCGAGCCACGTGCCATACGGAACATATCGACGATTTGCGGGAGTCATGTTGATTCTCTCGATCGTCCTCCTTCTTTCCGTGTTTATTCCTGGACTTGGAACGGATCTTGGAACATTCGCGCGGCAGTGGATCGTACTCGGACCGTTAACACTGCAGCCATCAGAGCTCGTAAAGCTGACGTTTTTGTTTTATGTGGCAGCATGGATGGAAAAACGCACAGAACATGAAATTCGTGACATTCACAGCGGACTGATTCCGTTCGCTATTGTGCTTTCGGTGGTTATGGGACTTCTGTTGCTTGAGCATGATACTGGAACCCTCGGCGTGATTGTTATGATGGCGCTTGGCGTGTATTTCGCAGCGGGTGCGCCGTTTCGATATTTTGCGCTGTTCGGAACCGGTGGTGGCGCGCTTCTGGCGCTGCTGCTTGCGTTTTCCTCATACCGTCGTGAGCGATTTATCACGTTTTTACATCCAGAGCTTGATCCGCTCCACACGGGCTACCATATTAACCAAGCGTTGCTCGCTATTGGGAGTGGGGGATTTTTTGGGAGGGGCTACGGTCATAGCTTGCAGAAATTTCAATATCTTCCAGAGGTTGCAGGTGATTCGATTTTTGCCGTGATCGGTGAGGAGCTCGGTTTTTTGCTGACGACAGCGTTCCTCGTGTTGTACGTTGGATTCTTGCAACGTGGGTTTAAGGTTGCTGCCGCGTCGCGTGATGCGTTCGGACGATATCTCGTCGTTGGAGTGATGTCGTGGATTGGAGCGCAAGCATTTTTCAATATCGCTGCGATGGTTGGTGTGCTTCCTATTACCGGTGTGCCATTGCCTTTGGTAAGCTACGGTGGAACGGCTCTCGCCGTAACGCTCACCGCGCTCGGCGTCGTCGTTAACGTGTCCTCGCACGCGAAGAATGTCTAAAATATGAATCCTCCAGAACATCACATTGTGTTTACCGGCGGGGGAACGCTCGGTCCCGTGACTCCGCTTCTTGCCGTTGCTGCGGAATGGCGTAAGCGCGATCATCATGTGAAATTTACGTGGATTGGGACGCCTGATGGTCCTGAGCGATTGGTCGTGGAGTCTGCAAAGATCCCATTTATCCCGCTTGCTGCGCCAAAGTTTGATCGAACGCGTCCATGGACGTGGGCTTTTGCGCCATTCCAACTCGTTGCGAGTACGATTCGTGCCAGCCGAATGCTCGCAAGCCTTGAACCGACGATGGTAATGACAGCCGGTGCGTATGTCAGCGTTCCTGTGGCGTTTGCCGCTGCAGTCATGCGTATTCCGTCGTGGGTACATCAGTTCGATATTGTCGTCGGTCTTGCGAACAAACTCATGGCGCCTTTTGCGAAACGTGTGAGTGTGACATGGGAGGAGAATGCTTTGAGTTTTGGTTCGAGAAAGACATTTGTTGTTGGCGCGATGATCCGTCCGTTTTTGCGCCTCGGCGATGCGCAGATGGCACGAGAGCTGTTTGGGCTTTCTGCACAGAAGCCGACAGTGTTGGTTATTGGCGGGGGAACCGGATCGGCTCGGATGAATGAGCGTTTTGCCGTCATTGGACCAGAGCTTGTTCGACACGCAAATGTCATACACATTACTGGACGAGGAAAGATGCTGACATCACTTGAAACTCTTGGCGACGGATACGTTGCGCGCGAATTCGTTGGCGAAGGCATGGCGGATATTTTGGCACTTGCGGATGTTGTGGTGTGTCGTGCAGGAATGGGAACGATTGCTGAAGTTGTTGCCCTTGGAAAACCAGCAATTCTTTTGCCGCTTGAAGGACAACAGGAAGCGAATGCCAAGGCGCTCGAGAATCGCGGTGCAGTCGAGGTACTGAAGCACGTCACTCCGCAAACATTATTGCAGTCGATTTTGCGCTTGGTTGAAAGCCCGGAGCGTCGCGAGACGCTTTCGGCAAAAGTCCGAACCGCGTTTCCCACAAACGGCGACGAACGGATTGTTCATGAGGCGTTGCGGATTTTGGGGGAGGGGGAAGCGAAGGGAGACTAATC
>CAYROW010000036.1:0-9179 GCA_964425965.1 uncultured Gammaproteobacteria bacterium | reverse complement strand
GACGAAGTTGGTCGTGGATGTCTCGCTGGTCCTGTTGTTGCTGGTGCGGTGATGTTTGACTGGTCGAAGATTGATGAGATCCAAAAGCTTGCCGTCGATTTCGTGATACGCGATAGCAAAACACTGTCGCGTGAGCGTCGTCGATTGACCGCGGAGGCAATTCGGAATGTTGCGCTCGCCGTTGGTGTTGCCGAGATCGATTCGATTGAAATCGATGAAATGAATATTCTCCAGGCAACATTGAAAGCGATGAAACACGCGGTAGAAGGGTTGGGGAGGCCTGGAATTGTTCTTGTTGATGGGAATCAACGAATTCCGAATCTGTTGATGGCGCAGGAGACGATCACCGGCGGAGACGCAAAAATCTTCTCGATTGCCGCAGCGTCGATTGTTGCAAAAGAGTATCGCGATACGCTTATGGAGAAGTTCGATCTTGAATTCCCGGGGTACGATTTTTCGTCGCACAAAGGCTACGGAACGAAAGCGCATCAATCAGCAATTCGTTCCATCGGGCTGTCGCCAATTCACCGAAAAACGTTTTGGCACGGGTGATCTATATCACGTCGTTCGCGAACGACGTGATATACTTTCACCAATCTATGGCAACGCGACGAGCGGCAAAATCAAAACTTCCACGTATTACCGTCCTCGAGATTGGTGTTGTTCTTGCTTTTCTGGCGCTCCTTACAGGTTTCCTTGCGATTGTTCTCGCGAGCTAGCATTCGTTGATTATCTTTTCTTTTTTTCGTACAGTGGCGGTCTATGGACGCCCTGCGCGAGGCTCTCGAGACTGCGAGTTCGCATGCTCCAAAATATACTGCACCGCTTGGCCTTTCACGTGAGGTTGTTTTGCGTATTTCGGAGTCAAAGAACGAACCGGAGTGGATGACGACGAAGCGGTTAAAGGCACTGGAATTTCTCACCGAAAAGCCGATGCCGAACTTTGGGCCATCGCTTTCTGGTCTCGACCTCAAATCGATTTCGTATTTTGTGCAGCCGGATTCGAAGGAACAGCGCACGTGGGATGACGTGCCAGAAGAGATTCGGTCGACCTTTGAAAAGCTTGGCATTCCAGAATCGGAACGAAGCGGTTTAGCCGGCGTTGGCGCACAATACGATTCTGAAATCGTTTATCACAGTTTGCAGAAAGACCTTGCCGATCAAGGCGTGGTGTTTTTAAACATGGACGTCGCAGTTCGTGAGTATCCTGACCTTGTTCGTGAGCATTTCATGACAAGCTGTGTTCCGATCCATGATCATTATTTTGCGGCATTGCATGCAGCAGTGTGGAGTGGGGGAACGTTCATTTATGTGCCGAAGGGCGTGAAGGTGATCATTCCGCTTCAGGCGTACTTCCGGATGAACGCGGAGCGTGGCGGGCAGTTTGAACACACGTTGATTATTGCGGACGAAGGAAGTGAGATCCATTACATCGAGGGTTGCTCTGCGCCAAAGTACGATTCCGCTGCGCTTCATGCGGGATGCGTCGAGATTCATGTAAAGAAGCACGCGACAGTACGCTATACGTCGATTGAGAACTGGAGTAAAAATACGTTTAATCTCAACACGAAGCGCGCGTTGGTCGACGAAGACGGAACGATCGTGTGGGTGAATGGAAATATGGGTAGCGGTGTGACAATGCTGTACCCGATGAGTGTGTTGCGAGGTGCACGAGCGAAGAGTGATTTTCTCGGCGTTGCGTTTGCGGGTCCTGGGCAGAATCAAGATACAGGGCACAAGGTTGCGTTGGTTGCCCCGGAGACGTCGGCGAACGTGCGATCAAAAAGTATTGCGGTCGGCGGGGGAGTCTCGACGTATCGTGGTTTAGTGAAGGCAACGAAGGGTGCCGTTGGATCGTCGGCGTCGATCGCATGTGACACCATGATGCTCGACGGTGAATCGCGTGCAATGACGATCCCAATCATCGACGATGCGTCACCGGATTTTTCGGTAACGCATGAGGCGACCGTGGGAAAGCTCGGTGACGACCAGCTCGCGTATTTGGCAGCTCGAGGGTTAAATCCTGAAGCATCGCGTCGAGCAATTGTGAACGGATTTTTCGACCCAATCGTGCAACAATTGCCGCTTGAGTACGCCGTGGAATTTCTCGAACTCGTGGGGTTAGAAATGGAGGGGAGCCTATGATTGCGCCCAACGAAAAACCTCTTTCCGAATCACCGATCATTCCATCGGCGATTTCGGATTTCGTTTTGGATATCGATGTGTTGTCTGGAACGAGTGTTTCGCATTGCATCGATCTTACGTCGCGTTCCTCGATCTCGATTGTTGCGCGGGTTCATGACAACGCATCGCTTTCAATTTTCATTGTTGGTGATCTCGAATCTGACTGTGTCATCGATCGTGCAATTTCTGTGATTGGCGGCTTTGCATCGGTGGAGCTTTCATCTTCGATTCGGACAAGGGGATGTACACGATGCAATATTTCCGACGATGTCGATATTCGCGCAAATGGTTCGCGGTGCGTTATTGATAATCGGGTAGTAGCGTACGATGCATCGCATTCGGTTATTCGTGAACGAGTCGTCGTTCACCAATTGGTGAACAGTGGAAATATTTCCACAGCAATTCACGGAATGCTCATTGGGGAATCCGCAAGTGTTCGTGCGATTCCTGAACTTGATATTGCGACAAACATGGTAAGCGCAAAACACGCGGTTCGCATTACTCGACCGAGTGTTTCGGCGTTGGCATACTGCGCTTCGCGGGGAATTGATCGAGCGAACGCGATGACGATGATTGCGGACGGGCTGCTGTGCCCGGTAGGCTCGATGGTTGATGTAAATATATGACGAACGATATTCAAAATACTCGCGCGCAGTTTCCAGGTCTTCGACGAGACGTGGCGTATTTGGATAACGCGGCAACCACGCAAATGCATCAGTCTGTCATTGACGCGATGCATGCGTATATTTCCAGTGGACGATCGAACGTTGGTCGTGGGTTATATCCGATGGCGGGGGAGACAATGAAACAGTATGACGCCGCACGGTCGACGGTTGCGAATTTCGTTGGAGCCGATAGTGGGCGCTGTGTTTTTACGAAAAGCGTCACCGAGGGGTTGAACGCGATCGCGTTTGGGCTTCAAGATCGGTTACAGCCTGGTGATGAGATTCTTGTGTCGGCATTTGAACATCACGCGAATCTTTTGCCGTGGCGGCGTATTGCGAAAGCGCGCGGCGCGATTGTGAAAACGATGCCAATACTAGCGGATTTTACGCTAAATCTTGATCGTGCAAAAGTGATGATGAATGAACGAACAAAGATTGTCGCTGTCACGATGATGTCGAACGTTCTTGGGACGGTTTTGCCGATCGCCGATCTCGCCGACGCTGCACATCGTGTCGGTGCTCTCGTTATTGTCGATGCCGCACAGGCAGCCGCGCATCTCCCGATTGATGTCGTCGATCTTGGGGTTGATGCGCTTGTATTTGGATCACATAAATGCTACGGCCCGGCAGGAATTGCTGCGATGATTCTTTCACCTGATCTCATCGATTCTCTGGAGCCGATGATTGTTGGCGGTGGAATGGTCGATCGTGTGGCGGCTGACGGCGCAACGTGGCGGCAAGGAGTTGAAAAGTTTGAAGGCGGTTCGCCGAATGTCGAAGGCGCGATCGGCTTTGCTGCAGCGCTCAGATCGATAGCTCCCCCTCCTTACGAAGGAGGGGGTCGGGGGGAGGTCTTACGCCAACGATTGGTCATCGATCTTCAATCGATCCCCGGCGTTACCGTTTTTGATCCTCCAGGTGCAGTCGGGATCGTTTCTTTCACTGTCGACAACATACATCCGCACGACGTCGCCGACATGCTCGGTGCTCGTGGCGTGTGCGTGCGAGCCGGGAATCATTGCGCTACGCCGCTTGTTGAAACACTTTCGGCGACCGGAACCTTGCGCGCGAGTTTAGCAATGTACAACGATGAACGAGACATTGAGATGCTCGTTAGCAATCTGAGAGAGATTGTAAAGAAGGCGAAAGCATAACTATGCTGCTTGAATACGAAAATCTTCTTGCGCTCGCAAATCGCCAGAACCGTCGAGGACCGATGGTTGATTTTTCGGCATCAGCGACTGCGGTGAACGCCTCGTGCGGCGATGAATGTACGGTGTGGTTGAAGATTACAGACGGCGCGATCGCAGATATCTCATTCGAGGCAAAAGGGTGTGTGATGAGCCGAGCATCTGCCGCGGTAATTGCCGACGGCGCGATCGGTACAATCGATTCTGTGCGTTCGATGAATGGTGATTCGGTACGATCGCTTCTTGGCATTGCCGTGAGCCCACTTCGCGAGCGCTGTTTGACGACACCCGTAAAAGCACTGCAAGATGCCATTTCCAAATTATGAGCCTCGTCGTTGATCACCTTTCCATTACCCGCGCCGGAAAAGAAATCCTTTCGGATATTTCTTTTGTTTGTGAACTCGGTGAACTTGTCGTGATCCGTGGAAAAAATGGGGCAGGGAAGAGTTCGTTGTTCTCGGCGTTGATGGCGTTGCCTGGCGTGGAGATCGCCTCGGGCGATTTTTCCGTTGACGGTGAATCGTTCATTGTGAAGAAGACGTATGAGATCGCTCGGTCCGGAATGTTCCTTGCACATCAAGAGCCGCCAGCAATTGATGGCGTATCTCTCGGCGTTGTTGCTCGTGCCGCACTCGAAACGATGTGCGGAGTTACCGAAGTCCCTGAAGCACAGCGCCGTATTCGCGAAACCCTCGCCGAACTTCGCTTGCCCGAAGACTTCGCGCACAAAACATTGCATGCCTCGATGTCGGGTGGCGAAAAGAAGCGCGCGGAACTTTTTCAACTCGTCCTCTTAAAACCGAAATTCGCTTTGCTCGACGAAATCGACTCCGGTCTCGACGCTGCATCATGCTCTATTGCTGCATCTGCAATCGCAAAGCTTCGATCTGCAGGAACGGGATTTGTCGTCGTGACACACTCGGATGCGTTTGCAGAAATTTTGAATCCAACGCGGATTTTGACGCTATAATCCCTTTTATGAAAACCTTGGGAATTCTTGGTGGGATCGGTCCGGAATCAACGGGGGAATTCTACCTCGAGCTCATTCGACGGTATCAAGAAGTGTTCCGGCCAAAGGACAATACGGAATACCCGCATATTTACATTAATAGTATTCCCGCTCCGGATCTCATTGATACGGAAGAAGATTCGACGATTTTAGAGCCGTATAGAAATGGATTGCGTCAGTTGGAGCGGTCGGGCGCCGATATGGTTGTGATGGCGTGCAACAGTGCGTATTGTTTTATTGAGAGTCTTGAAAAAAGTGTCTCGATCCCAATCCTTCGGCCACGTGATGCTGTTGAATCTGCGCTGAAACGTGGGTGTGTCACAAAAATCTGCGTCATTGCCTCACCAACGACGACACGGTGCGGACTATATGCATTCGATGACATTGAGTTGCTTCGATATTCTGCGTCAGACATTTCTGTTATTGGTAGTGCTATCACGAAATACAATCTCGGAATGCTGAGCGGGGAGCATATCGATGCCGTTATCGCGTTAGCGACCGTGTCCTGTCAGAATGGGTATACGATCATTGCCGGTTGCACGGAGATTCATGCCATCCTCAAGCACGCGGACATCGAACACATTGATCCGATGCAAGAAACGATAGAAGTCATTCTCGACCAGTGGCAATCTCGCGCGACGCTGCAGAAACAATCGAGCTTCAAACACGGGGTGGGAATCTTTACCCGTCAAGCGATTGTGAAAGGGGAAACTTTTTACACCGTGCCGATGAATTTCACGTCAAAAATTCCTATTCCACATTGGGCGCACGTTTCTGGTGTTTGGTTTTGTGACGAATCCGTTGTGAACTGGGTGAATCACTCGTGCGAGCCGAATACTGCGATCGACGTCATCGATGGAAAGCTCTCTCTGCGATCATTGCGTGACATTGGTGAGGGGGAAGAAATCGTTTGTGATTATGATGTAACAGAAGTTGGAGGTATCGACGTTTCATGTACATGTGGCTCTGAAAACTGCCGTCGCGTTTTTAAGCGGATTGAATGATGAAGTTTTCGTGAGGTTAGCACTCTTGGCAAGAGACTGCTAAGTTGGTACTATTGGTTTACTATGTCTGATGTATCCAACAACTACCTCATCCCATCGGTGATTGAAAAAACCGCAAACGGCGAACGGGCGTACGATATTTATTCTCGCCTCCTCAAGGACCGCATTGTGTTTTTGGGAACAGAGATCGACGACGGCGTGGCAAACGCGGTTATTGCGCAGCTTCTCTTCCTCGAAAGCCAGGACAAAGAAAAGGATATTACGCTTTACATCAACTCTCCAGGAGGGTCGGTAACGGCGGGTTTGGCCATTTACGACACCATGCAGTACATCCAGCCAAAGGTGTCGACAATTTGTATTGGTATGGCGGCAAGCATGGGTGCCGTGCTGTTGGCTGCTGGAGCCCCTGGGAAGCGTTTTGCCCTCCCAAATGCTGAAGTGATGATCCATCAGGTCCTTGGCGGCGTAAAAGGCCAGGCAACGGATATCAAGATCCATGCCGACCGTATTTTAGCTGTTCGCGATAGTTTGAACGAAATTCTCTCAAAACACACAGGAAAACCGGTAAAAGTCGTGGCTGAAGACACCGAGCGCGATAACTTCATGACCGCGAAAGAGGCCCTGAAATATGGGCTTATTGACAAGGTTATCGCCTAAAAGGTACAAATTCACTTCCTCTCACACTTTCTCCTGCGGTCACGACAAGCATGGGGATACAAGATCTTTGAGCACTTTGGCTTCGGCTGAACTGTTTCAATACTTTTATCTTCTTGACCGCAGAATAAAGTGTGGGAGGATTTTATTTGCAAATACAATCCTCCCATCAGTGTAAAGCTACTGCGCGAGTACTTCGTCTGTTGGTTCTGCGACGCTGGTGGCTTTACCGACTAAACAGGTTTCTGGGAGTGGGCGGTAGGTTGAGAGATAGTTTGTGGTTTTTGATGTACCGTCGCCGTAGGTGACGGTGTAGTCGAAGGTTGCAACGGCGCCCGGGAATCCGTGTTGGCATTGTTCGACGCCAGGGGCGAGTGTATCGGTCTCTTTAATAACTTTTGTTCCCATTGGTGAGCGAGAAAGTACTGTTGGGGGCGTGTAGCTTCCGGAGCGACCATCTTTTGTTCCCCAGAACGTAAACGTTACTTCGCCCTTTTCGCTGTCGGCGTGCGTTGCAAGTAATACGTACGTCGGCATGTCATTTTTAAACTTGAAGTCTGGTGCAGGGTCGTAAATCGTTGCATCAGTCCCTGGATTGCCATTGGTTGGGTCGTTGTAATATGACACGGCGAGGGAGTGGTTGCGGCGTTCAACGACTTCAAGACCCGCGTGCATGACTGCGCGGAAGGTAGTGGTGCCAATTTGGCACAAGCCGCCGGCGACTTCGGGTTTAATTTCGTCACCTTTAATGACGAGTTCAGGGAAGTATCCATCTTCGATGGTGAACGGTCGTAGTTGCGAGAGGAGTGAGACGGTTTCGCCTGGAGCAATAAGAAGTCCGTTTAACTTTTCTGCGCCGTGTTTAATGTTCGCTCGGCGGTTCGCGGTTGACGTCGTGTACGTCGTTGTTGCTTCGCCGATAATTTCCGAAATACCCAGTGTGTTCACGTTTTCTGTCGTGACGCTTGCGACATCGACTCGCGTCGGAACCGATAGCGTTTCGTTTTTGCCAAGCCCTGCATTGAGTGCGGCAAGGAATGCGTCGTCATCAACGACGGTTCCGTCTGTGCTTGCCTGAAATTCGCTTACTTTTCCTCCATTAATCGTGAAACGAGCATTGCGCGCACTGATGTCGATTGCATTGTGAAGATCGGTGAGAAAATCAACCATCTTTTCTGGCTGAACATCGACAACAAGGCCGCGTTCAATTTCTTGCATCGGGAAAATCCAGTCCGCGATAGTTTTCTGACTAATCGTCCATGTCTCGTTTTCGCCGGAAGTGTTTTTTCCGGTAATGGTGTACGGCGCTGCGAGAATTGCCTCATTTGCTTTAGGAATTAACGCCTCGGCATCGGCCGTTGTCATAAATGGCGTTACGGTCATTGTCGCGACCGTAATTGGTTGCAGCTTGAGATCCTTTGCGTCAGTTGCGATTGACGTCATTGCGGGATCGAGATTCAGTGTTTGGCCATTGGTTCCTTCAACGACGGTGATAACAGGATCTTTGCCGCGAGGAAGTGATACGGAGAAGTCCGTTGGTGTTGCGGCGATTTGTGCTTCCGGGAATGCTGCAAGAAGTGTTTCGCCGAGACGGTCGGTATTAACGGTGACGTGCGCCGTAAAGGATTTACGTCCAAGGATTGCGTAATATAATGTAAAAATACTGTCAGCGAATGTGTTTTGACTGTGACCAACTGCGAGCGCTTCCTGTACGGCAGCATTGGGATCCCAATCAAGGAGGTTGTACGCAACGTCGCTTCCATTTGCACTAAAAAGATCAATCGTACGCGTTGCATCGCCGACGGTCACGTTGAGGCCTGTGCTAATCATGGCGTCATACGCTCGTTGCAATGTTGACGTTGCGGCAAGCGCGTCCATTCCGGAAAGATCGATGCCGGCAACGCGAACGTGTGCAACGACGCGATTGGCGTATGTTGCGTGTGCGTTCATGGCAAATACTGCTGTGGTAAGTGTCCCCGCAAGGAGAATGACGAGAGCAATCAAGAGTGCTGCGTGGACCTTTTTCATACAATTAATGCATTGCGAACCGGGAGATGAACGTCTCCGCGAGCTTTATTGAGGGTAATGGTGAGGATGCCGTTTTGTAGGCTTGCGTCTGCGTCATCAGGGGTAATACGGCAGGGAAGGATGATTGAACGCGAGAATGCGCCCCAAAAACATTCTTCGTAATGCACGGTGGCGTTGAGCGGAAGTTTTGCAATGGAGCGTTCGCCGCGAATCGTCACCATATCTTCGTTGATGGTGATATGGAGGTCATCTTCAGAAACGCCTGCAATTGCAGAGCGAATCATGACGCGATCCGGTGTTTCAATCACGTCAACCGCTAACTGGCCTTCAGTTCGCGCGAAATCAAATTCATGATCGTCACGCAGTGGCGCGTGTTTCTTCGAAAACATATTACCTCCATTGTACGTCATTGCGATCTTCATGTCTCTTCATAATTATGTGGATT
>CAYROW010000035.1:7256-9852 GCA_964425965.1 uncultured Gammaproteobacteria bacterium | reverse complement strand
GTGGAATGCCGTACTTGTGCATCATCAAATAGTCCTCGAAGTCTGCAGGATTTAATCCTTTTTCGACGATTCGTGCCATCTGTTCGTCGTATCGGTTAATACGCATACCGCCAGACGTAATCTCGCTGCCGAAACCGATAACGTCGAACGTCAACGTGTTCTCCGGATTTGCCGGGTCAACCTTTGCATAGAATGGTCGCTTTGCCGGCGGCCAATCGGTCACAAAAACGAATCCACAATTGTGATGTTTTACGGACCACACCGTCGACAGCCAACGCTCTGCAGCAGGCGAAAGGTCCGGTTCATGCGTTTCGTCCACTCCCCCTTCGTCACGATACGCCTCAAGCGCAGCCTTCAACGTGATACGTGGGAACTTCTCGCCGAGCGGCGGCAACGTTACCTCGAGTAGCTTCAATTCCGGCGCACATTCACGTTCTACCGTTGCGAGCATTTCACGAATTGCTCCTTCTTCAACGTCCATAACCTCGTTCATGTCGGAAACGAATCCCATTTCAAACTCAAGCTGGTTGAATTCTGTTAAATGGCGCGAGGTCGCAAATTTCTCTGCGCGGAACGAATACGAAACGCCGTACACGCCCTCATACACGCCCATCGTAATCTGCTTGTAGAGCTGAGCGGACTGCGTCAGCGTTGCTTCGCGACCGTAATAATCAACCTTAAAGAATTCTGCACCGCCTTCGCTCGCAGCTCCCGCAAGAACCGGGAAGAAAATTTCCGTGAAGCCCTGTTTTTCCATGAACGAACGGTATCCATGAACGAGCGCAGCTTGCACACGGAAGATTGCGCGCTGTTTTGGATGACGAAGTGTTACAACGCGATTATCAAGAAGCGTATCGAGGTTTGCCTCGAGGACAGGCTTACCAATTTCGACAGGAACGACGTCGACGACTGGTGAAAGCACTTCAAGGCTCTCGACCTGCATCTCGACCTCTTTAATGGATGGATCTTTCGATTTCTTTTCAACGATCTTTCCGGTTACCGAAAGCACGGTCTCGACCTGAAGCCCTTTCAACTGTTCGAGCTGTTCCGCGTTGAGCACGGTTTGCGCAAGGCCGGATCGATCGCGAATAATCGCAAAGCCAAACTTACTCATGTCGCGAAGCGCGTTGAGCCAGCCGGCGATGGTGACAGTTTCGCCAAGCTTTGATGGAAGGTCTTTAATGAGAATTCTGTTTTTCATATTATGGAGTTGAGCGGTTGAGCATGCGTGGGAACGCAATCGTTTCACGAATGTGATGTACACCAGTAATCCATCTCACCGTTCGCTCAAGTCCGATGCCGAAACCGGAATGCGGAACGCTGCCGTACTTTCGCGTGTTCAAGTACCACTCGTACTCGGCTAATGGATAGTTTCGATCGACAATCTCTTTCTTCAGCGCCTCATAACTTTCCTCACGCTGGCTGCCACCGATAATTTCGCGACCTTCTTCTGGCGCAATAAGGTCGGCACATCGAGCACGAAGTACGCCGGCGTCATCCGTGTATCGTTTCATGTAAAACGACTTAATCTCTGCTGGATAGTCTTCGATGAATACGGGGAGCTGATATTTATTTCCAAGCGCGATCTCTTCTTCCGTAGACATGTCGCCGAGCATATCGACCGGCTCAACCGTCAACTTCTCATCGCGCAGAATCTTCTTCGCTTCGGAGTGCTTCAAGTGGACGAATGGTTCATTCACGATTCGTTCCAAGATCGTCGTATCGCGCTCCAAAATTGCGAGTTCCTGTTTACAGTTCTCGAGAACGTCCTTCACGATGCGCTTGACCATCTTTTCCTGCACATCCATGTTCATCACCTGGTCGAAGTACGCCATTTCCGCGTCCATCATCCAAAGCTCACTCAAGTGGTGACGTGTTTTGCTCTTTTCCGCACGGAACACTGGGCCAAAATCGTACACTTTTCCAAAGCCCATAATTCCCGCTTCACTGTAGAGCTGGCCGGATTGCGAAAGGTACTTTGGTTCCCCGTAATAATCGACTTGGAAGAGCTGCGTGGTGTCTTCACAGCTTGTTGGCTGAATAATTGGGGTGTCAAAGCGAATGAATCCTTCTTCGTGGAAGAACTTTTCAATACTAAAGAACACGCTGTCACGAATGCGCAACACTGCCCACGGAGTTTGCGAACGAAGATAGAGATCGCGGTTGTCGAATAAAAATTCTGGACCATGCTCTTTCTTTCCGATTGGATAATCTTCCGGCGCAACATGCACCATTGTGAATCCGGTTCCCTGAATTTCAAAACCTGATGGCGAACGAGGCTCAGCCTTCACGATGCCTTTCACAATAACCGATGATTCTAACCGAACGCCCTGCAATGATTCCCACGCTTCAGCGCTAATATCTTGCGGAGAGTACACAACCTGAACACGCCCAGATCCATCGCGGAACTGGAGGAAGTAAATTTTGCCACTGCTTCGGAAGTTGTATGCCCAACCCTTGAGCTCGACCTCCTGCCCAACCATTGATGCTAACTGAGAGATGTAGGTCATAAAAGAAAAAATTCGCCTGTACAACGTCACGATTGAATAATCATGAAGCTGTACGGGCGAAGTTACTCGCGGTGCCACCGTACTTT
>CAYROW010000035.1:4536-7156 GCA_964425965.1 uncultured Gammaproteobacteria bacterium | reverse complement strand
CGGTCGACCGCACATCGACGAAATCCAAAATCGAGGACATCGATCTCGGCGACAACTTCCCTTCCCAACCCATTCAAAGAATCAGTGCAGACTCTCTCAGTTCAATCAATAATTCTTTCTTCAGAACCTCGAGATCTTCTTCTGAAGGTTTCACTGATTCCGCGGAACGAATCGCGGGATCGATCATCCATATCGGCTTCGTTGGTTGAGGGTCACTGGCGTGGCGAGGAAAAAGATGCCAATGCACATGAGAATCTTTGTTCCCAAGAAGTTCATAGTTCAACTTCACAGGATGAAACGCACGGAACACTGCTCCTGCAACCTGGCTCATTTCAATAAGAAATCTATTTCGAAAATCCTCATCAAACTCATGAAGCTCGTGTTTGTGCTGTTTCGCCAGAAATAATGTGTATCCTCGAAAAAACTGATAATCGCCAATCACAACATATCCCGTCTCAAGTTCAGCAACGAAATACGGATTCACTCGATCCTTAATCATCTGAATTCTTTCACAGACCAAGCAACGTTCTTTCATAGAAATATTTATGCTCTCGCCGGCACCGCCAATACTCCTATCCAAAACGGCATCACGATTTCACCAGGAACGTGGTAGACGTACACGTCGTGGACGCATTGGACGAAGTCTTCCACTTGCTGGCCGATGAGCGGCATGCGCATAAGTGATTCGTAAGACTGATCTCGCCCAATTCTCATCAAGGTAACGATTTCCTCGTCCATCGGACGAGCAGAAAACCAGTCTTCAGGATTCTTCTGCACGCAATCAGAACAGACCAATCCCCCACGTCCGCCGTGCCAACGGAACGAAAGTGGAAGAACATTTTTTCGGCATGCGAGGCAATCATGCAGTTCGACGCCGTAACCGAGACGACTCAGCAATCGAAGAATCGTCGCACCAAGAACAAAGGCGCTTCGCGTGTTTTGTAGCGAAGTCTGAGCATTTAAAAATCGCACCAAACCAAGAACGTCATCAAATAATTCAGGATCAGCTAAATCTGGCCGAATCGCTTTCGCCAACATCGAGAATAATGTTTGCGTAAACATGCGATGCTCTAAGCTCGACTGAATCCGATCGAATACTTCGCGCCGCTCCACGCCAATCACCGTCGTCGATCGTGCGCCTTTGACGATTTCGAGTTCGACGATCGCGAACGGTTCTAAATGTGCAGCGAGCTTTGCCTTTGGCTTCTGTGCACCGCGTCCTACAAACTCAATCAATCCAAACTCCGGCGTTAAGGCACTGTACCACCGATCCGCCTCACGCCACGGTGACGACGTCAGGACAATCCCCATCGTTTTTACCGTGCTCCACATACTTATTCCTCCCGCCGTTTTGCGTCGTCAATCGTGAGCTCGACGTCGCCGTCAAGAAACGCTTGGAGAATGATCTGCGCAGCAATCGCGTCTTCTGGCATATCGCTTCCGTACTCCTGCTGCAACCGGCGCGCCTCAGCAGACGTAAATTGTTCGTCGACGACAAACACTTGCATCGACGTCGCCGCCTGAACATCACGAACAAATTGTTTTGTTCGTTCGAGTTGCGTTTCAGTTTGATGCGCGTCGGGAATCGGCAGCCCAATAACAAGCGCCTCAGCGCCCTCATCTCGAGCGCGATTCATGATGATCGAAATCGCCTTCGCTCCCCCGTCGATATTTCCCATAGGGAACGCCAAACCCGTCTCATCGTCACCTGAGGCGAGACCGATCTTCTTTAAACCGAAATCGATTCCAAGATATTTCACAAATTATTTCGTTTCTGGTGGCGAATTGAAATCTGCGCGAACCGATGCGCCGTTAGACGTGACCGGCATATCATCGTTTACCACGAAAACGCCGTCACCATTATCCACGTGCAACAAGGCAATGTACGGTCCAGCGTATTCCATCGGCTTTGTGAGATGGATAACAACACTACTGAATGCTCCAGCAGCAATCAAGCCGGATGTCCCAACAATCTCCCCTGGCGCCGTTCCCATCGCCTGATGGATGGTGACGAAACCAGATTCGACGAGCGTGCCGCTAATCGTCACTTCTGTTGTCGAGTTTGGCGTGGCTTGCAGTACGCTTCCCGAAAGCTCCACCGGACCATAACTCAACTCTGGCGCAGACTTTGCGAAGTATAGAAATAACCCGATCGCCGCAATAACGATACAGAGAATCACACCGCCGAAGATGTCGTCTTTTCTCATAGCTTATGCAGTGACGCCCCGAACCTTTGGCACGGGGGTAAGAATCTCTGGCCCATCTGGAAGAATCGCGACCGTCACCTCAAAGTGTGCCGCGTCGCTGCCATCAGCGGTCACAATTGTCCATTCGTCGTCGGCGGTCTCGACCTCATGCGTTCCCGTGGTCACCATCGGCTCGATAGCAATACACATACCATCGACAAGTGGTGCTTTTGGAAAATGCTTTCCACGGAAATTTGGAACATTTGGCGCTTCGTGCACCTGGTGTCCAACGCCATGGCCAACAAGCGACTCCACAATGCCATAACCCTTCGGAACCGAGTCTTCAACAGCGCCAGCAATATCCATAACCGTATTCCCAATAATCGCAGCATCAACGCCAGCCATCATCGAATCATACGTCACACGAAGCAATG
>CAYROW010000035.1:0-4436 GCA_964425965.1 uncultured Gammaproteobacteria bacterium | reverse complement strand
CGCTCTCGACAGCAACGCGCCGCCTTCGCGCATCGCCTGAATTTCATCGATTGTTTTAATATTTGCCATAAAAGATTAACAACCTCCTCTCAGCGCACAAACTCCGTAAATACGGTCGGCAACTTCCTCGATCGTTCCGACACCATCAACCTCACGAACCAATCCCTGTGATCGATAATTGTTAATCATCGGTTCCGTTTCTTCGTCGTAAATTTCGAGACGACGACGAATCGCTTCAGGTGTGTCGTCAGCGCGATGCTCAGTACGCGAACGATGTGCGATGCGTTCAATGGAGACTTCGCGAGGAACCTCAATAACAATGACCGCAGTTGGTTTATCGTGTTCAGCGTACGCGTCGTACTGATCTTGATTTCGTGGGAAGCCGTCGAGAATATAGCCGTTTGCGCAATCTGGCTTGCGCAAACGAGCGCGAAGTACCTCGACGACAATCGTTCCCGGAACAAGCTCACCCTTTTCTTGAATCGCCGTGATACGACGTGCAAGATCATCCGTTCCCGCTGCAGCATCGCGAAGAAGCTGACCCATGGAAAGCTCCGGAATTCCAAGACGAGCCGACAAAATCACCGCCTGAGTTCCCTTTCCGCATCCCTGTGGTCCAAGTAAAAATATGCGATGCATCATAGGTGGAATACGCCCCTAACAGTACAGCCTCCGGGCTGCTTTCGCAAAACCGGAGGCTGTATAACTGCCGTAAACTTTGTCATCAATTACACATCGTACGCACGCATCGTGAGCTGGGACTGTACCTGTTTCACGATATCGATAACGACAGAGACAACGATGATCATGGACGATCCGCCGACTGCGAGGTTCTGGTTGCCGGTGAAGCCCTGAACGACGTTTGGAAGAATAGCGATGGTCGCAAGGAAGAACGCACCGGAGAGCAACAAGCGGTTCATTACCCACTGTAAGTACTTTGTCGTCTGTTCGCCCGGGCGAACACCTGGAATGAATCCGCCTTGCTTTTGCAAGTTCTCAGAAATCTGTTCCGGACGGAACACGATGGAGGCGTAGAAGAACGTGAAGGCAAAGACGAGAACAAAGTACAGGACAGCGTGAACAGTGTTGTTCTGGAACGTCACCACAACCCACTGCGCGATATCACGAATAACCTGAGTACGAGCCTGAGTGAAGAACTGTGCCAACAATGGAGGAAGGACCACGATGGAAAGTGCGAAAAGAATTGGAATCATTCCGCCGATGTTCAAACGAAGTGGCAACGATGACTGCACCTTTCCTGACGCCTGTCCTCCGCCACGAGCATACTGCACCATGATGTTTCGCTGACCTTCAGTCACAACGACAACACCAACGATTGTCACGACAGCAAGCGCAACGAAAAGCACAATACTCAAAATGTCTCCCGAAGTGTATGTCGCTGCCGCTTGAGCGATCGCTCCAGGAAGGCCAGCCATAATACCCGCAAAAATAAGAAGCGAAATACCGTTTCCCATCTTGCGCTCTGTTGCCAATTCACCAAGCCACATGAGAAATACCGTGCCAGCAGCCATCGACATCAACGCAATGAACATTTGAACGCTCGTAAGGTGAATGCCAAGCTGCTGCTGACTCTCAAGCAAGCGCAGTACACCGTACCCCTGCAAGAATGCCAAAGGAACCGTCGCGACGCGTGTATAACGACTCATACGCTGTCGACCCTGCTCTTCTTTCTGCATTTCCTCCAAACTTGGGAAAATCATTCCCAAAAGTTGGAAGATAATCGAAGCGGTAATATATGGGGAAACGCCGAGCGCAACAACGGAAAAATTCTTCAGCGTTCCTCCCGAAAACATGTTTAAGATACCCAAGAACTGGTTTCCTTCCAAAATGGAAGCAAGGCCGGATGCGTCGATCCCTGGAACAGGGATGTGCGCCGCGACGCGGAACACCACCACGACGAAAACGATGAACAGAAGTGCATTACGAAGCTCTGGAATGCGGAAGATGCGTTTCAAGGTTTCCATACAATGGGAAGATGCAAGATGCTAAGCGTTTACCGTACCACCAGCTTTGGTGATTTTTTCTGCAGCTGCTGCAGAAACCGTACAGTTCTTCACCGTCACCGCGACAGAAATGTCGCCGTTACCGAGAATTTTCACTGGAAGCGTTTTGTCGAGCACCAATCCCTTCTTGACGAGGGTAACTGGAGTGACATATTCGCCAGCAATGTACTTTGATGCAATTGCCTGGAGGTTTACCGCCTGCACTTTTGGCGCAAGAGATTTGAATCCACGCATCTTTGGCGTTGCAAGCATAAGGCTTCGCATACCAAGGCGCTTCAATCCACCAACACCAGAACGAGCGCTCTGACCTTTTTGACCGCGTCCTGCAGTGGTGCCGCGTGAGCCAAGGCCGCGACCAACGCGACGCTTGTTCCGCTTTGCGCCAAATGCTGGGCGAAGGGTTGAAAGAGAAATACTCATATTAGGCGGTAATAACTGAAGCAGCTTCTGGCTTGCGCAATGCGCTAAGCGCCAAGAACGTTGCCTTTGCGTTGTTAATTTTGTTGCTTGAACCCATCAACTTCGAGACAGCGTTTGGTACTCCAGCGAGTTCCAACACCATACGTGCAGGACCACCACACTTGAGTCCGGTACCCTGTGGAGCAGGCTTCAAGAGAACAGCTGCTGCAGCAAACTTTCGCTCGACAGCGTGAGGAATAGTCTCCTTCACAAGCGGAACGGTGATCATGTTCTTCTTTGCCTGTCGGAATGCCTTTTCAACCGCCATTGCAACGTCGGCACCCTTCGCAACACCGAAGCCAACTCGACCACGGCGATCGCCAATAACCAAGCTTGCGCGGAAACGCATACGCTTTCCGCCCTTCGTCACACGAGTCACACGAGCAAGCTCGAGAATCTTCTGTTCGAATTCGCGTGGCTCGCGTTCGTCACGGCGTCCACCGCGTGCGCCGCCTTTCCCACGAGAGTCATTTCCACCGGCGCGATTTCCGCCTTGCCCTGGACGACCACCGCGTGCTCCTGCTCCGCGATTTGCAAATGCTGGCCGTGCAGCTCCGGTTGCTGCTGGTGCTGTGATGTTTGGAGAGTCGGTCATAGGTTAGAACTGAAGTCCGTTTTCGCGGCATGCTTCTGCAACCGCTGCGACGCGACCGTGATAAAGATACGAACCGCGATCAAACGTGACGACTGAAATTCCAGCAGCCTTTGCCGCTGCTGCAAGAAGAACGCCAACGTTCGCAGCACGAACGAGTGGTTTATCGGTTTTTGGCATCTTGATGTCCGATGCCGAACACAGCGTCTTTCCAAGATCGTCGTTCACCAACTGCGCACTGATGTGCTTGCTTGAGCGGAAGACGGTCAAGCGAGGTCGCTCCGCAGTGCCATGAATTTTTGCGCGAGTCCGGAGTGCGCGGCGCGCTTTTCCGTGACGTTTCGCGAGGATATTCTTTCGCAACATAGAGAGGGATTATTCGCTCTTCGACGCCTTACCAGCCTTACGACGAATAATTTCGTCAGTATAGCGGAAACCTTTGCCCTTATAAGGCTCAGGCTTTTTCTGTGAACGGATCTCTGCGGCGATCTTTCCAACGAGCGCAGCGTCTGCTCCGCTAATTGTAAGAACGTTCGCTTCAATCTTCGCGGTAATTCCTGCTGGCAACACGAATTTTACGTCGTGAGAAAAGCCGAGAGAAAGCACCAACGTCGTTCCCTGAAGATTCATCTTGAAACCGACACCGTTCAACTCAAGGGACTTGACGTATCCTTCGGACACGCCCTTTACCATTTGCGCAATAAGTGCGCGCATTGTTCCCCAAATTGCACGATCGTCGCGATCTGGATCCAAGACGGTAACGTTAATCTGCGAAACACCTTCTTCAGTAGAAAGCGCTGCGGATGCGTGTGGATGAAGGACGAGCGAAAGCTCACCTTTTGGTCCCTTTGCGGTCACAGTGTTTCCTGCGATCGTCGCAGTAACACCTGCTGGCAAAAAGACTGGTTTTTTTCCAATGCGAGACATATTAGGAGATTTCGCAGATAAGCTCACCGCCCAAACGACGCTTGTGCGCTTCTTTGTTCGTCATTAATCCGTTTGGCGTCGAGAGAATCGAGAAGCCTTGTCCAGATCGGACGCTTCGCAAGTTGTCAGCCTTCACGTACACGCGGAGGCTTGGTTTGCTCTTACGAACGATAGACGAGATCGCTGATTCGCCGGTTTCGCGATACGTCAGACGAACGCGCAACATTGGCTTTGCACCATCCTGGTAGGTTTCAACAGCGTCAAGATATCCCTCTTTTTCAAGGATCTTCGCCATTGCGAACTTCATTTTTGACATCGGCATCTCAACCTGCGCCGCACGCGTCATTGACGCATTGCGGATTCGGGTGAGCATGTCGGAAATTGGATCGGTCATCATAGGATTACCAGCTTGCTTTTCGAATACCCGGGATCTC
>CAYROW010000034.1:6026-9921 GCA_964425965.1 uncultured Gammaproteobacteria bacterium | reverse complement strand
CTTCCGGCCGATTTGATCAATAAGTTTTCCAATTTTCTTGTTGACGTCCTCTTCAACATCTTCAGGGAGTGCTTTCGACTGAATTTTGTGGGGGTATTGATAAGCTTTTACCTCGAAGAGATAACATATCCCATTGTATTCGGCATACCAATCAAAAAATTCGTAGCCCTCCTTTATTTCTCCTCCATGCTTCACCATCTGCCCGTAAATATCCTTCAAGACTTTTCCCGTGTACAATTCGAAAATTTTAGAAAAATATCTTCGAAATTCTTCAATTTTCCCAAGCGCATAAAAGTGCGTGTCGAAAAGCCAGAATAATCCCGGGAACGCTGCCCGAATAAACAGTGATGCGTTTGGAACGATATGTAATTTGTCTTTCTGCGAAACAACGATGGGCGTTCTAACGAGCGGATTAAAACGAAACCGGGTATATTCCTTCGGTAGATCCTGATTCCTACGGTGGTCAATTTCACGAAAAGTCGAATAATCGATTGCCATCACGTTTAAATATTTCGTTAAATTCTCCACTGATAGCGCCTTCTGTAAAGTTACGATCGGTGTTTGCGAAAGCAGAAGTGGTGAGAACACGGGACGCTCCTGCGTCATTGCGGCAATAGCAAAACTTATATTGAGATAATCGGTTAGCGTGAGTCCGGTTATTTCGGTAAACAGGCTTTTCAAATTTGGTATCTCCGGAGTCTCAACCTGTTCGCTAAGTTCCTCAAAAAGATAAATCGGTCGAGCCATTTCAGATACTGGATCAAACTGGTACGGGAATTGCTCAAATACTGTGCGCAAGAAGAACGAATCTAAATCACTTAGCGACTCCATTCCACGCCCTGGAAGTAGCTCGGGCTGAACCAAACAATTATGATGCGTGTTATTGAGCACGATCAGATTGTCGAAGATCCGCCCGGGCTTTGTGAATATCCTTCGTCTATAGTCATTACCCCCGGATCTTATCAATCCGGCCGCAAGATAAGCCATTGCCCACTGGCTAAATAAAATCTGCCCATTTTGAAAAGTTACCGATCTTGATCTCGTTGAAGCATCATTCTTCCAGAACATCGTATTTGCGATTTTTCCAATCTCGCACAAACCAATAGCGGTGTTGATTCGCCTCAGAACAGGAAGAAGTTCGTCGTCAAAAAGGAGTCCCTCTCCCTTTGCGTGGACTTCGTGAATATCGTTATCAACAATCCATTTTTTCGGCATTCGAATACGCATGCCTACACACTACAGAAAATAGTTCTCACGGTCATCATCGCTATCCGGGCAAATAACCTGTTCGGGGTTCGAACCGAGATAATAAGGCAAATTCGTAAATTCTTAGTTTTGAAGATTTTTGCGTCTCAGGTGCTTGGGTTTTCGGGGCGAGCTACCAAGGGTCGCTATTTGCTCGAGCTATAAACAAAAAACCGCCATTTTTCAATGGTGGTTTTTTGACAAGGCATGTGGGTCACCTCACACGCCTTCTCATGGCTCCGAGGGTGGGGATCGAACCCACGACCAAAAGATTAACAGTCTTCTGCTCTGCCGCTGAGCTACCTCGGAACAAAGAAAGAACGGGGGCAGAATATCATGCCGAATATATTGTATCAAGGCTCGTTAGGCACAGAACGCTCCAGGGCCAAAACGAGCAATGCAGCCAAATTCTCAATTGAATGCATTGACAATATCCTATTTTTCTGCAAGAATGTTCGGTTGTTTTGCGCCAAAAATCCGCTAGTATCAGTGGATTTCTGCTACAAAGCAACCGCTGCGTAGTGTCGCATTGGGGCGTGACAACCCAACCGACATACTCACTGTCACATTGAGGTCCACATGCGCGTCAGCGCCATCACGAGTATCGGCCGCCCCGGTGAACGTCACCAACGAGAACTCTTGAAAATACCCGCAGGATCATGGGCGGTCTCCGTCTACCGCCAGACGGAAGACTCCGAAAACTCCGGCGCATGGCGAAGCCGCACGACACGGCAGTCCTTCGTCGGGCAACCGCCGAATACGGTAATCCTGAAGCGAGCCTACACTCCTCCCCGAGCCGACGAAGTGATGGACGTGGTAGATGACCCGATGGCACCCATCCCATCGGGGCTGACAACGGAAAGGGTGATCTACTGGTCCCCGAAACCGTTCATCGTGATCGATGAGTGGGAGTCTCCGCTCGACGGAAAGTGGGCACACCCCGCAACGCTCGTCACGGACCACGGAATCACCACGCAGCTTCCGAAGCTCCCCCTTCCCCCAAGCGCGCCTTCGCTCGTCTGCTCTCGCAATGGGAAGCCGACGAAATGGGTGCGACTGACGGAACTCGCAGCCGCCTGCTCGTGCAGCGATGCGCGCGAACTCGTTCGGCGCTATCAGGAATACTTCGAGGGCTACGACCCCGGGGTGTACATCGTCCGTGCAGCAGACGCCGACCTTCTCGCGCGACTTGAAGACCCTCGGCACGGGCCGACCTGGACGATTCCGGAATGGGACGCGTTCTTCACGAGCGACCCGAGCGACGCATGGATTCGTCAGCGGTTCGCGGTCGTGGTGATGTACTTCCAGATGCTCAGCTAGCGCCGTTCGTCCGCCCACCGAAGAGCCGCCATCGAGGAAGCACCTCGATCGCAGCTCATCTCGATGGGCGGCTCTTTTTTTTTAAACGCGTACACTTCGCATGCCATACGGTATATACTTCGTGCATCATTTATTTCATTCCACGCTATGTCAAAAGGAATCAGCATGACGATTTTCGGGAGTACGCTCGTTTTATTTAGCACCATGGCAGAGCTCCCTTCTGACGAGCTCCTATCGCTTGGTATTCGCGTCGTGTGCTTTGTTGTTGGCGTCTCTCTCGCGATTGCAGGAATGAGCCAAAAGTAAATCATCCAGTTTACACCACCGATATTCCATCACCGCGCCATGGCATACGACGCCTTCTTACGTTGTATGCCATGGGTGGCGGTTTTTTGTTGCAGAATGTATAACGGGAAACATCATCTTTGAATCTCACCTATGCCAACAATGAATCCGTGGATCAATTTCAATGGGAATGCAGAAGAGGCGTTTGAGTTTTACCGGTCAGTATTTGGCGGAGAATTTACACGGGTTACTCGGCTGAAGGATCTTGCGAGTGCCGAATTTCCTGTATCAGAACAGGATGCAGATAAAATCATCTATATCGGCTTACCCATCGGCGGAAGCGAATTCATTGGAAACGATATTCCTGAAAGCATGGGACGCGTAAGCGAAACGGAGAACCGAAGCAAAATTGCAATTCGCACAGAAAGCAAAGAGGAAGCCGACAGAATCTTCAACGGCCTTTCTGCGGGCGGCAATGTAGAAATGCCAATCGCCGACAGCCCATGGGGTTCGTACTTCGGAATGTTCCGAGACAAATTCGGAATTGAGTGGATGGTGGAGTGCAACGTGAAGGAGTAATACCTGGCCCACTTCCGTGTATACTTCGTTCATTCATTACTCATTACTCTATGGACATCAACTACGTCGCCGTGCTTGTTGCATCGCTCGCACAATTTGTGTTCGGTGCCGTGTGGTACACGCCGGTGTTTGGAAGGGTCTGGGGAAAAATTCACGGTTTCGACAAAGTCTCTAAGGCGGAGCAGCAGAAGATGATGAAGCAGATGGTTCCGCTCCTTGGCATGCAATTCCTCGTGACCGTTGTCACCACCGTCGTGCTGTCCGCGATGCTCGCCGAAACGTCCAACGCCTGGAGCGCCTACGCGTTCGCCGGACTTTGCTGGATAGGATTCATCGTTCCAACACAAGTCAGCGCAGTCCTTTTTGGTGGAACCGAACCAAAATGGGTCGTCACCAAAATTCTCATCATGGCTGGTGCCGCATTTGGATGCATGATGATCGCCGCAGCTGTTCTTGGCGCGATGTA
>CAYROW010000034.1:0-5926 GCA_964425965.1 uncultured Gammaproteobacteria bacterium | reverse complement strand
TATGGCAAACATCTCCATCGCCAAAGGCACCGTCCACTCTGTGCCAACGGATATTCGGAATGCGCTCCTCAAGTATTCTTCGGCGCGTACTGCGTGGGAAACCCTCACTCCCCTCGCACGAAACGAATGGATTTGCTGGGTGACATTTGTTAAACAAGACAAAACGCGAAAGGAACATGTTCAACGGCTTGTCAGCGATCTCAACAACGGAAAGCGTCGGCCATGTTGCTGGATTGGCTGCCCGCACCGAACCGACAAACCGCTCAGCCCATCCGTACGAGGAATCCTCAAGAAAAAAAGCGGACGATAACACGATGCTCGTAAATATATGCAATCCCCAACGCATCGAATCTACACCATGAGCGTGGCAAAAGTGTATCCGCTCTACATTACAAAGGCGGAACGAAAAGGACGAACAAAAACAGAGGTCGATACAATTATCAAATGGCTAACAGGCTACACACAAAAAGGATTCGAATCTCAGCTGAAAAAAGAAACGAACTTCGAAACATTTTTCGCAAACGCTCCTCGGATGAATCCGTTGCGCCGCTTGATTACGGGAGTCGTGTGCGGAATTCGCGTAGAAGAGATCAAGGAACCAACCATGCGAGAGATTCGATATCTCGACAAACTCGTCGACGAGTTAGCAAAAGGCAGGACAATGGAAACAATTTTGCGTAAAGAATAATGCTCCCCGCTATGCCAAACGATGTTGTTGCCTACAATGCTGCGCAAATCCCACAATACAAAAAGATTTGCGTGAAACTCAAAGGTGTTTTTGACCAAGAATTGAAACGCGCAGAACGGAAAGTTTGGCACGGAAGCCCGGTGTGGTTTTTGGACGGAAACCCTGTGGCCGGCTACAGCGTACGAAAGCGCGGTGTACAGGTGTTGTTTTGGAGCGGGCAATCCTTTACCAAAGACGGACTCAGTGCGGAAGGATCATTTAAAGCCGCTGAAAAATACTACGCCGACGAATCCGACGTAAAAATTACCGCGCTTCGCGGATGGTTAAAACAAGCAAAGACTATTCAGTGGGATTATAAAAATATCGTAAAGAATCGAGGCAAGCTGAACAAGATTGGTCAGTGGTAGTTTCAACATATGGCAACAAACGGATTACAACAATCGCGCACTGCTGTTTTTGCTGGAGGATGTTTTTGGGGCATGGAAGAATTGTTTCGAAAACTTCCTGGCGTGATTGATACTGAAACCGGCTACACCGGCGGTGAAAATACGAATCCAACCTACGCGCACCACCCCGGTCACGCCGAGGCATTGCAAATTACGTACGATCCTACCCTAACAACGTACGAAGATCTTCTCGATTTCTTTTTTCAAATTCACGACCCAACAACGCGCAATCGCCAGGGCAACGACGTCGGAGAGTCATACCGATCCGCAATCTTCTATGCGAACGACAACGAAAAGCGCGCCGCAGAAGACTTCATCGCCATCGTCAACGAATCCGGTCGATGGACTCGCCCCGTCGTAACAAGCCTCGAACCGCTCACCACATTCTATCCCGCAGAAAGCTACCATCAAGACTATCTCCAACGAAATCCCGACGGCTACACCTGCCATGTACGGCGGTTTGGAAGTTATCGTTCGTAACGAGCTATATGAAAATGAAGTCGTCTTATTATGAATGAGTTTTATTGGATAGTGATTCTCGCTATGGCACTCATTGTTATAAATGAGTTAAGTTATATTGGAGAAACGTCACTGGCTATCGTTATCATCACCATGGCGGTATCCATCGGTATTCTCGCTTTCGGAAATGTAAAAAAATAATATGTCCGATGTCACAGGAAAAATAAAAGATTTTGGTTATTCTCTTTTAGGCCTAGGATTCATGGTCGGATTGATTCTTTTGGCAATTCTCGTCCTCACAGGCGGCGTTTGGCTTTCCGCCGTGATCTATCCAATCATAGTAATAGTTTCTCGTTTTACCTTTATCGTTTCTATCTTTATTCTTTTGCCCTTATCGATATTTCGAAAAACAAGATTCTTTTCAGGACAATCCCTGCTCGTCGCGTCATACGTCATTGGTTTCAGTACTTGGATGTGGTCATTCCTGCTCGTCTATTCCGCGTGGGGATTTTGGGGGCTTATCGTTGGTCTCTTCCTCCTTGGCGTAGGCGTGGTTCCGGTTGCCATGCTTGCAGCGCTAGTTAACGGTCAGTGGTCTATCTTGATTGAGCTCGTCCTCTGCATTCTTGTCATTTACGGAGGAAGAGTTCTGGCAATAAAACTAATGGAATCTCGAAATGAATCCGTGCGGAATGTTGAGGTTATCTAGTATCGCTCCGATCACAAAACACATTGATCGCATCGCGGAGCCAAAGAGCGAGGCCGGGGCGAGCGGCGTCGTAGTAGGCAGTAAAACGAGCATCGTCCACGTACATTTGACCGAGGTTGCGATACATTGACAATGGACAGGTATAAAAGAATTCAATTCCGGCGTGATGCTCAGCAATGAGTTTTTGTACGTCCGGATCATTCACTGGCTTGTCCATCGCTTCTGCTAAACGCTTCAGGAATGCCTTGCCGTCGGCTTTCATCTTTTCCATCTCGCCCTTGGTCATCTTCCCCACACGCTTCATCGACTCCTTGTACGCATCAGAACTCCCCCATCGTTCCTTCACTTCATCTTGGTATTGCTTCACGTCGTCGTCTTGAAACACATCGTACATTTCTTCTGGCTGTTGTGCGGCATTCGTATTCATAGCATGAATTGCGTTATCGATTCCTTTTAAAAGCGTATCAAGTCGTGATCGTTTTTTGCGTACCATTTGTTTTTGTTCCTCCAATGCGGCCCGGACATCAAAGTTCGGATTGTTCATGATTCGCGCAATATCGGTGAGCGGAAATTCGAGCTCGCGATAAAAAAGAATCTGTTGCAAGCGCGCCAGCTCCGCGTCTTCGTAATACCGATACCCATTCTTCCCAACGAACGATGGCTTCAATACGCCCAATTCGTCGTAGTGATGCAGAGTACGAACAGTAATGTGGGCCAATGTGGCGAGTTGTTGAACGGTGTAGCGCATAAAGTTTTGTGTTCGATTGTACGATAAACCATGACGTAACGTGAGTGTCAAGCGTTTCACAACAACAAAAAACGGGGCATTGCTGCCCCGTCTTTTGTTTGAACCAGTGCTTACATGGTGTACACCGTGGTCCAAAGATCATCGATGGTCTTTTCTGCGTTGCGTGACTGGCTCTTGCTGTAGTCGGCAGAAGAATAAATCTTGCTCCCAACGGTGTAGTCATTGCGCTGCGATGCCGGGATAGTCACGACGTAGCTATTCCACCGTGCGCCATAGATTGCTTTCGCCGCTGCCTCATTCATGATTGGGCGAAGCGTCTGATTCACATCTACCGCGTACACCGTACTTGATGTCGAAAATTTTACGAGCGATGTTCCTGGACGGTACGTCACGTTCTTCCCCGTTGGCATTCCTGCCATCGCCCCTTTTGTCATAACAACAACATTGTCAAACGATCCGTACCACGACTTATACACGCTTTCTGATGGGAAGAGATGCTTCTTGCCGTCCAAGCCATAGTAATACACGGCATGACATGCGTCGCCCACTGGAGCATATGATCCGCACTGCGTCTTTACCGCTGTTCCACGAGCAACAGAAACAGCTGGAGTTGAAGAGGTTGTGCTGCCAGAAACTTTTACGCTCTGCACTGGACCAACTGAAACGTTATGGTCCGCATCGACGCACTGCGTTTGCACGGTGTTCGATCCAACTGACGTGAAGGTCATTGGCAATGTCCAGCCTCCACCGCTCTTGATGCGAAGCTTCTCCCCAAGACGGCCGTTCACGCGGAACTGACAGTACTCCGTTGGAGCCTCGCCTGTTGACGTGATTGAAAAGTCCGTAGAAACGCCAACCTTTGCTGATGTTGGAGTTACTGCAGATACCGTTGGACCCTGGGTGTCGATTTCAAAGGTAACACTTGTTGAAACACTGACGCCGTCGTTTGCATCATGCGAACGAACAAAGAATGTGTGCCAACCGTTCGGAAGCGTCCACAACGTGTACGCCGAAACGTTGCCGATCCCCTGCCACTGTCCGTCATCGAGGAGGAACTCGTACCACGTTGCACCAGCTGATGGCGTCCAGGTAAACGTTGGCGTGGTGTCATTGGTATACTTTCCGCCAACAATCGACAGATTTGCAGGAGTTGCTGGCGCTGCAAGTGCGGGCGCTGCTGCTCCGAATACTGAACCCGTAATCATCACCGCTGCCGCGAAACGTGTGAAAAGCGACTTCTGCATAGTTTTGAGAATTATCCTCCGATAAGTTTCGCTGATATTACAGCGAATTTTCGCATTTCTGTCAATAATTTCAGGGGTAGGCTATCCTTCGTTGGCTATGAAATACGACGTCTGCATTATTGGTGCGAGCTTCTCTGGTCTTACGCTTGCTCACCATCTTCCAAAAGAGTTAAAGGTTCTCATTATTGATGCAAAGCCGGAAGCAGGATCGACCGTTGAATCCACGGGGCTTATCACCGTCAAAACGCGCGACGAGTTTGCGACGTTTTTGCCGATTCACGAATTCATTACCAACCCAATTTCCGCAATCGCCGTCATTGCCCCAGGACTTGAAGACATGTTTGTTTCGACCGTACCGGAACCGTGGATTTACCAAACCGATACCAAGGCACTCGTAAAGGCACTCGCCGATCGCTTGCCGTCGAACGTGACATTCCGACCGAAAACCGTGTTTCTTGGAGTCAATAATGCTGAACGCCCGACGAAGGTTCGTGTTCGCTCATTAGGATCGGAAGAGGAAGAAATCGATATCGCATTTCTTGTCGGTGCTGATGGCGGGCATTCAAAGGTCGCGCAATGTGTAAACGGTCTATCGAAGAACACGAATTTCCTCTTTGGCTACGAACAAGTGTTCTTTGGCGACGTTCTTCGCGGACCAAAGCCAGAGGAAACCATTTTCCATTATTGGTTTGGAGAATTCTCGTTAGGCTACGGGGGTTGGTTGTCGCCAACCATCGTCGACGGCAAGAAGGCGTTTCGCATTGGCCTTGCAAAGATGATGAAAGATCGCGGTGATGCAAAGCAGCTTACGGAAACATTCGTTGGTCAACTTGTTGCTCGTGGCGATATTCGCATCGACGGCGATATCGCGAAACCTGGGTATGTTTTTGGAAGTCACATTCCGATTGGCGGAACGCGGTCGACGATTTCAAAGAATAACGTGCTCCTTATTGGCGATGCTGCAGGATTCTGCGGCGCATTTGCGGCTGACGGCATTAAAGGGTCGGTGATTTCTGGAAAGGAAGCTGCCATGTTGATTCCGCAATTTCTTCGAGGAAAAACTGACGCGCTTAAAAAGCTTCGCGCACGGATGAACACCCACGGCGGCATCATGAGTTACTACCGTCGACAACTACTCTATCGATTCATCTGGAGTGTGATGCAGCGCGATCGAACGTTCCGTGCAATGTACGACATTATTGCCGCAGAACATGAAACGTTCCTCGATCAATTCTGCGACAGTAAGGACAAGCATCGGAGCCTGGCATGGACGGTACTCAAGTGGCGACACACAATGCGACTCATCCGATACGCAGCGTTTTGGGCAGCTGACGCAGTGCTATACTCATGGCATGCGGTTCGCCAGAACGTACAAAAATAACTTGCACGTTGCTATCACGCTCTTGTTTGTTGCGTTACCGTTTGCGTTCTTCTTTGCGTTCTCAAACGTCGCGCATCTCTCGTTTCGCGAACTCCTTGACGATCCACACGACAAGATCACAAATCTCGTGAAGCCGTAATTAGGCGAAGCGAGTATCAACCAACGGGTGGCGCTGAGGCGAGTCACTCCGGTCGCTCGCCGGCGGGGGCAGGCACGGCAGTAGCGCCAGGCGTGGCCAGTCGCCGCGGTCC
>CAYROW010000033.1:6453-10156 GCA_964425965.1 uncultured Gammaproteobacteria bacterium | reverse complement strand
ATCGGAAACAAACTCATCCGGGTCGGCTATCCTCATTTCCGGAGAGGGCATGCCGTTTTTTCGACCTTTAAAACTTCACACTGCGCTGTGATCTGAATCGAAAATCCAGAAATAATCACTTCGAACTCGAAAATGCACCATCGCCAATCGCGTACGGCATCATCGACCTCCTCGCCAATCGTCACAATCAACCACCGATTCCTTAATGCAAATGAGTTGCGTTAACAAAACACCCTGTTTCAAATCGAGTACCCCTACTCTCCAATCACAACTGCCGATTCCGTCCGTCCCCTCCCCATCCCAACCTCTCCAAGAATCAGGGCTATCCTATTTTCCCATATGATCCCCAACAACTTCACGAGCAAATCCCAAGAGGCTATTCAAAACGCCCAGGCCTTCTCTGACGAAAACGGACAGCATGGCGTGGAGCCGATTCACTTACTCGCGGCATTAACTCGCCAAGAAGGCGGATTTGTCGTGACGATTTTTCAAAAAATGGCAACGAGTTTGCCAGCGCTTCTTGGCGATATCGATCGCATGTGCGACGCGTTGCCAAAACATAGCAACGAGCGCGGTGGCGTTGGACAAATTGTTCTGACGCCGGCACTTGCGCATGTCCTTGAAAACGCAGCAAAGCGTTCTAAACAATTCGGCGACGAATATATTTCCACAGAACATTTGCTCTTGGGTCTTTTAGTCGATCGCCCAATTGCCGCGATGCTCGCCGAGCATGCCGTCACCGAGGAAGCGATTCTTGTCGCACTGAAAGATCTGCGCGGAAGTCAGCGCGTCGATTCGCAAGACCCTGAAACAAAATATCAAGCAATTGAAAAATACAGCTTAAACCTCACCGAACGTGCACGCCACGGAAAGCTTGATCCGGTTATTGGTCGTGACGAAGAAATTCGCAGAGTCATGCAGGTCCTTTCTCGTCGAACAAAAAATAATCCGGTACTCATTGGTGAAGCTGGCGTTGGAAAAACCGCAATTGTTGAAGGGCTTGCGATTCGCGTGGTTGCCGGCGATGTTCCGGAGACGCTTAAAAATAAGGAAGTCGTATCGCTCGATCTTGGGTCGCTCATTGCCGGAACAAAATTCCGCGGCGAATTTGAAGAACGCTTAAAGGCGGTCATGCGCGAGGTTTCGCAGTCAGACGGCAAATATATTTTGTTCATCGACGAGCTCCATATGCTCGTTGGTGCCGGCAAAGGCGACGAGTCTCCAATGGATGCAAGCAACCTCCTAAAGCCAGCGCTCGCTCGTGGTGAGTTGCGCGTTATTGGCGCAACGACAACAAAAGAATATCAGCGATACATTGAAAAAGACCAAGCGCTTGAACGCCGATTCCAACCAATTATGGTTGAGGAGCCGTCAGTTGACGATGCGATCGCAATTCTTCGCGGCATTAAAGAACGATACGAAATTCATCACGGCGTTCGCATTTCAGACAACGCAATTGTTGCTGCGGTTACGCTTTCTGCGCGTTACATCCCCGATCGACAACTCCCTGACAAAGCGATCGATCTTATTGACGAGGCCGCTGCCGGCCTTCGACTGCAGATTGATTCGATGCCTGAAGAACTCGACCGCATGACGCGTGAGGAAATGCGTTTACAAATCGAACGGCAAGCGCTGTTAAAAGAAGACGACAAGGCGTCAAAGGAGCGCCTGAAGGAAATCGAGAAATCTATCGCGGACAGCAAAGAACATTCATCTGAACTCGCGCTCCGCTGGACGAACGAAAAGAATCTTATCGCCGCGATCCGCGAACTCAAGGGCGAAATCGACAAGCTCGTGAATGAAGCTGAATACGAAGAGCGCCGCGGCAATCTTGAGCGCGTTGCGGAGATTCGGTACAGCGAGCTCCCGAAGAAACGAGAAGAATTATCGGCTCGCGAAACAGAACTCAAACAGTTTCAGACCGAACGCGGCTTGCTCAAAGAAGTCATCTCTGAGGAAGACATCGCAACCGTCGTCGGACGATGGACGCATATCCCTGTCTCAAAAATGCTCGAGAGCGACATGCAGAAGCTTGCACGCATGGAAGACGAGCTTCGCACCCATGTTGTTGGTCAAGATGAAGCTATTACGGCGGTGAGTAATGCGCTCCGTCGTTCGCGTGCAGGACTCTCTGAAGAAAAGCGACCGATTGGTTCGTTTATTTTCCTTGGACCAACCGGCGTCGGAAAAACCGAACTCGCTCGCGCGCTTGCAACATTCATGTTTAATGACGAGAAATCGCTCGTGCGTTTAGACATGAGTGAATACATGGAAAAACACAGTGTAAGCAAAATGATCGGTTCCCCACCGGGATACGTTGGCTACGAAGAAGGCGGGCAGCTGTCGGAGAAAATTCGAAAACATCCGTATTCCGTTGTGCTTCTCGATGAAATCGAAAAAGCGCATCCAGATGTCTTCAATATGCTCCTGCAGATTCTTGATGACGGACGACTCACTGACGCAAAAGGCCGCGTCGTCAACTTCAAGAACACCATTATCATCATGACAAGCAACATTGGAAGCGACGTCATTCTCAATAGCGGACGAAAAATTGGGTTCAGCGAAAATGATGAGGCAAAATCAGAAGCGACGCGCGATAAAGTTTTCGAGCTTTTGCGCGATCATTTCCGACCAGAGTTCTTAAACCGTATTGATGAAACCATCGTCTTCCACGCACTTGCAAAAGAACACATTGCCGCAATCGTCGACCTTCAGCTCGCGCTCGTCACCGAGCGACTGAAAGACGCACGAAACATCGCCGTCCAGTTCACCGCTCGCGCAAAGAAATACATTGCCGAACACGGATACGATGCGCAATACGGTGCACGACCACTCAAACGGGTCATTCAATCAAAAATCCTGGACCCTCTCGCCCTAGAAATCGTGAAAGGATCCGTCGCGATCGACTCCGCTGTAACGGTCGATGTGAAGAAAAATGAAGTTGTGTTCGAGTAAAACAAAACTCCCGCCGTTGAGCGGGAGTTTTGTTTTACTGAATTTTTGGAAGAATCTCTGTCCGATATCGCTCAATGCACTCGCCGATAACTTTCACCGCTTCGTCAGCGTCAAAGAATCCCAACACCTTGCATGTTCCTGGCTTCTTCAAGTGCTTGTAGAACTCAAAGTAGTGCGCGGTTTCCTTTGCCCAGTGCTCGCCGAGATCTGTGTAGGATTTTATGTGATCGACGCGCTTGTCGTCTGCTAACACACAAATAATCTTATCGTCGATCTCTCCCCCATCCTCAAACTTCATGATGCCAATAACGCGAACTTCTGCGAGCGATCCTGGAATGAGTGGCTCAGTGACATTCGCAACGAGAAGGTCGAGCATGTCGTTATCCTGGTCCCATGTTTGCGGAATAAGGCCGTACACCGTTGGGTACGCCAATGTGGAATATCCCACGCGATCAAGCTTGAGGTGCCCAGTTTCCGTTATGAATTCGTATTTGTTGATAGAGCCAGCGTTGATCTCGATCAATCCGTTCAGGATTCGCTTCTCTTCGTTTGCCCACGGCGAGAGCAAGTGGAGCAAATTCGGCATAGTCTTCTGAATCGGCACGTTGAGGTTTGCCATAATTTCGTTCAAAAATGATGAGACGACATCAGAATACTCTACTCTAATTCTTTTGACAAAATAGCTTATGCTTGCTAATTTTTCCTCCGTCGAATCTCTCTTTCGACATCACCCCAGGATACCCAGTGA
>CAYROW010000033.1:0-6353 GCA_964425965.1 uncultured Gammaproteobacteria bacterium | reverse complement strand
AGGTCTTGAACACACTCGACAAAGAGCAGCTCATCGATACCTACGCGTTCGGAAAGTGGCTCGCCCGCCAGAGCAGGCCACACGGACGGAGCGAGCTCAACGGCCTGCTCTCGGAGCGCTGGGACCAGAAGCTCGACGTCAAGGACCTTCGCTCGAGGAAAGCCGTCATTCACGCGAACATCCTGACCCTGCGCGACCTCACGTCTCGCACCGAGACGCAAATGCTCGCCCTGCCGGGGTTCGGCAAGGAATCGCTCACGGCATTCCGGGACGAGCTCTCCGAACTCGGCCTCCGCTTCAACATGAAGCACCACTGACGACGTCAACACAACGCCAGCCCGCCAGGAATCGCACACCAGCGTCCTGGCGGGCTGCACGCCCTTTCACCCTCGGGAGTTCCCATGCCGGATCGTGATCTCGAAATCGAGCGTCTCCGCCGCCAAGCACAAGCGTTCGAGCGGAGGATCACCGAGCTCGAACGTCTCATCGCAAAGCTTCAATTCGACGTCATCGATCTCCAACATCCCATCGTGGACGGAGGAGAGGATATCGAATGCGAGCCGGACATCGATCCGAGCATCGTCGCAGATGTGCTGGTCGAAAACCTGGATATCAGCGATGGCGCAAAAGCCTGGCTTCAAAAGCACAAGCTCGCCACCGTTGGAGACATCCAAGCCCTCACCCTAGGGCACTACCTCAGTGCAGGAATCAACCGCACCTATCTGAAAGAAATCGAGAAGGTGCTTTCCGCGCTCGGAACGTCGTTCCATTCCCTCAGCATCACGAGGGCTCCATGACCCGAACCAATGAGGAGCGACTGACGCTCGTCAAAGTTCTTCTCACGCTCCCCCTCACCAACGAGGAAATGGCAGCGGTCTGCTCTACGACGCCGAACGTGATCGTCGCCGATAAAAACACGCTTCGTGTGCTTCGGCAAATGCCCTCCCAGCCGGAACACAGCACCGATGCCTTCGTCATCCTCGAAACATACGTCAAAGCTGTGTTGCACCAGATTGTTGGGATCAGTTCCGATGATCAAGATCGCATCGCAGACGTCCTCGAGAACGCTCGGGCTCTTCGACTGGCAGGAGACCCGAGCATGTGTCGTACGTTTTTCGGACCAGGGATCGCCTCTGTCGCGGCGCCCCTCCGAATGGAAATTCTCCGATTACGCAATCAGCCCAGGCGTCCGCGACTCGAGCTTGTACCGGATCTTCCGCCGGAAGAGTGAACATCGGTGTGTGAACCAACGTCCGCCCACAGAAGACCGCCCACGGGCATCCTCTGTGGGCGGTTTTCTGTTTGGAGAACTTCCTCATGTCGTACGGGATAACTTTCGTGTCGGTTTCATGGTTCATTGCTATACTTTCCGCATATGCAGCATCGTTCTCAACGGTTCGCAATTCTTGGCGCGCTTGTGGCACTTCTTCTTCCGTCAACGTCATTCGCATTTGATCCAAACTACATTTTGTCCGATACAGACATGACCGACTCGCAGTCGATGGACCTGAACCAAATTCAAGCATTTCTTGAACGCGGAACGCTTGCGACGTACCAAACTCCAGACTGGGAGGGGCGCACGCGTTATGCCGCCGACATCATTTGGCGCACCGCACAAGATCACAACATTAATCCTCGGTTTCTTCTTGTCCTCCTGCAAAAAGAACAAAGTCTCGTCGAGGATCCTGATCCAACACAAAAACAATACGACTGGGCAACAGGCTACGGCGTCTGCGACAACTGCTCGCTAAATGATGCGGGTCTTTCGCGCTGGCAAGGTTTTGGGAAACAAGTGAATTCTGCCGCAATGCAATTCACCGAAGGCTACATGCGCGACATTGCCGAACATGGCATTACCGCCGGGAAATACGGTCCCGATCTTCCGGTTACCATCGATGGCACAACCGTCGTTCCTGAAAACGCTGCAACTGCCGCAATGTACGCCTACACTCCCCACCTCCACGGCAACAGTAATTTCGTCGCAATTTGGGACCGATGGTTTGGCAAAGAATATCCAACCGGAACGCTTCTTCAGGCAGCTGGCGAAGATGGCGTGTACCGTATTGAACACGGGTATCGCAGGCCAATTACGAGCAAGGCAGCGCTAACGTCGCGATACAACAGCGCGCTGATTATTACCGTCTCCAAAACAACACTCGCACAATATCCAATCGGCACACCAATCTCGCTGCCAAACTACTCGCTCGTCAAAGACGAAAATGGCAATATCTATTTACTCGTCGACGACACCATGCGAAAAATTGATTCCATGAGTACGTTCCGTGCAATCGGTTTCTCTGAAGACGAACTTGTCGACATCACTTCAGCCGAAGTCGCGGCATACACACTTGGCACGCCAATAACTACCGCAACACAAGATCCTTCTGGTCGTGTAGTAAAACTCTCAACAAACGGTGCGATGTTCTACTTAAAAGACGGCATCCGTCAGGCCATCCTCGACCCTGCAATTCTCAAGGCAAACTTCCCAACCGCAACGGTTGAAAATGCTGCGCCCGTTGTTATTGAGCAATACCGCGAAGGAAAGTTCCTCAAACTCCCCGACGGAACGCTCGTGCGATCGTTTGAAAATCCAGCAGTGTACGTTATTGCCGACGGCACGAAGCATCCAATTTTAAGCGAATCTGTATTCCTCGACTACGGATACGACTGGGATAACATCATCTTTGTGAGCGACGACGTCCTCAACTTGCACGCCACCGGTGACGCACTTCTTGGCTCAGGTAGCTAAACCCATATGATCGTCTTCGCTGGCATTGCTCCGTGCTCACCACTCATGTTGCCATCAATCAATCCTGAGCGCCTCGGATTAATTGAAAAAACACGCAGTGCAATGAAAGAACTTGCCGAGGAGATTTTTGCAACGCACCCTGACACCATCGTGCTCTTCTGCGAACACGTCCAAACGCCGTCAGATGCATTCGCGCTGAACGTCGCCGATCCGTACACTGCAACACTCGCCGCATTTGGCGACCTCGGATATTCGCAGACGTACCACCCAGACTTTTTACTCGCCGACAAAGCACAGCGCGAATTACGAAAAAGCGGTTTGCCGGTAACGCTCGTCACTGAAGCCGAGCTGCCATTTGGTGCGACAGTTCCTTTAGAATTCCTGCGAGAGCATCTCCCGAACGTTCATATTCTCCCGATTGCCCCTTGTGCCCTTACACCAAAAGAACATTTCGAGTTTGGGGCGGCTCTTCGCAGTATTCTCGTAGAAAGCCCAAAGCGCATCGCAGTCATTGCTGCTGGAGATTTTTCGCACACACGGTCACCTGACGCGCCAGGAGGACTTCATGACGAAGGCAAACAATCCGACGACCTCCTAGAAACGCTTATTGCCCAAAAAAATACCGCAGGTCTTCTCCAGTTCGACGAAAACCTCCTCAAAACTGGGCAAGATGCGGCATACCGGCAAATTGTGATGCTTTTTGGTACGCTCGATGGTGCACCGGCACAGAGCCGCGTGCTTTCCCATGAAGCACCGTTTGGTGTTGGGGAAATTGTTGCTGAACTTGTCCTGAACTAACTGTGTTCGCAAACGTGTATCCCATTCTGCGACTCCCCCGTCGCTTTACGGTTTTCGATTACGCAATTCCCGATGGAATATCGGTGCGTGTTGGTGATGTCATCCAAATTCCGTTTCGGAATCGTACGGTGCTTGGCGTGGTGAAATCCGTTTCGCATTCCTCAAACGAAAAGCGAACGCTGAACATTGCCAGCGGCTCCATCGGCTTCACGATTGACGACGGCAATCTCGCCCGCATTGAAACCGTCGCCGCGGAACTCGGGCAATCCCCGTCGTCGATTTTGAACGTGGCGTATGAGGGACTCAATCCGTATCCGGTTCGAGACGACGCAACGCATCATCTCTACGATTCAAAATCAATCTCACCAACAATCGATCGCGAAACAATCGCGAGCGTGTTTTCGATTCTTGAACAGCTAAAAAACGATCGCGCGACCTCTTTAGCATGTGACGATGAAACGTTCTGCGTTCTTGCGCATGCCGTTTGCAAAACAATATCAAAACAGATTGTGATCCTTGTTCCACGAGAACGTGACGCGCGGTTCATTGCCGGAATGCTTGCGTCATTTTCACCAGTAATCCTCACGGGGAAAATTCCGCCGCGCGACCGAAACCGCATTCTCCGGTCATGGCGAAACGGCACAACACGTGTCCTCGTCGGAACTCGCCAGAGCGTCCTTATTGCCCCACAATCGCTTGGCGCCGTTCTTGTGTATCAATCCGGATGTGAAGATCACCAAAGCCCTCTTCGCAATCCACACATCGATTCCGTTCGCACTGCTGAAGCTCTCGCACAATCAACAGGATCGCTCTTTGTTTCCGCCGATGTCTTCCCTGCACCATCAGCAACGCTCCCCCTTCTTGCTGCAAACGATGGAGCAGATCCCGCACTCATCGATGTCATGCACAAGGGGGAAAATTCACCGTATCCGCTCATAAGCCAAACGCTCCTTGAGGCAATAAAATTGGCTTTACAGAGCCAAAAAAAGGTGCTACTCTCGTTGAACCGGAAAGGCGTCGCAAAGCGAATGGAATGCAAAGCCTGCGGTCACGTCCCGTTCTGCGGAACGTGTGGCAGCTTGCCGACAGTACGGCTCGACGACTTACTCTGCACGGCCTGCGGAACCGAAATGTGGAAGCCGACAGCATGTCCGGCATGCGGGTCGCCAAAAATCGGTCTGAAATCCATCGGCGGCGCAAAGATTGCCGACGATCTCCGCAAAGCATTCCCTCATGCAACGGTCGGTCATATACAAAAAGGTCAGATCGATCGCAACGCCGACATACTTCTTGCAACAGCGTTTTTCTTCTCGAGCGTCCGTGAACCGTTTGCCTCTTACGGATTCGGCGTCGTTGCAGAAGTTCTCGGCGATCTCGCGTTTACCCCTGGTGATTACCGTGGCGCAGAAACCACAGCACGAAACATTGCACGCCTTCGTCACCTTGCGAAGCGAGAACACGCAACGTGTATTATTCAAACACTCACACGCGATCGACTACAATCGCTTCTCGGCGTCGAGTACGTTAATCGCGTCGAGCGTGATGCACGAAAGAAATACATGCTCCCACCGTTTGGCATCGTTGTTTCATTCGAAGGCGCAACAATAGCATCGCTTCCTGATGAAATCGCAAAGCATGTTGTCGACCGTGGCGAGAAGCTTGTTGCAAAAATTAACCACGAAACATTTACCCGGTGGCAAATACTCTTCCCGAACATTCCAGACTCGATTAAAATACGAGTGAATCAATAGTCTATGTCTCGACCAGTCCTCCATAATCCCGATCCACAACTTCGCGTAAAAAGCGAAGACGTTTCGGCTGACCGCATCAATACGCCAGAGATGAAGCTCCTCATCAAGGAACTCAAGGAGACGATGCGAAAAGAAAACGGTGTCGGTATTGCTGCGCCACAAATTGGCGTTCATGATCGCGTGATCATTGCCGAAATTGACGGAATCGCGACCGCATATATTAACCCGGTCATTTCAAACCGCTCGTTCCGCATGATCGACAGCGAAGAAGGATGCCTCTCTGTTCCCGGAATGTGGGGCATCGTGAAGCGCCATCGCTCGATTACCGTTACAGCGCTCAACGAAGACGGTGAAGCTGTTGTTCTCAAGCCACAAGGGTTCGATGCAACAATTTTCCAACATGAAATCGATCACCTTGATGGCGTGCTGTTCATTGACCACGCGAAGAATGTTGAAGAGGCAGCTCGACTGTAGCCTATGCGCGTCGTCTTTTTTGGCACACCAACCCTCGCGCGATCGATTCTTGAGGCACTCGTTGCTGACGCAGAAATCGATGTTGTTGGCATCGTGTGTCAGCCCGATGAACCTGTTGGACGAAAAGCGGTGCTTACCGCTCCACCAACAAAGCAGTTTGCGATCGAGCATTCGATTCCCGTTTTTCAACCAACGAAACTTAAAGACGAATCGTTCCTTTCCGCCATCGATTCTCTTTATGCCGACGTCGCCGTTGTTCTTGCATATGGCCGAATTCTTCCGCAGATTCTCCTCGATCGCATTCCTGGTGGCTTCATCAACGTCCATCCGTCACTTCTCCCAAAATACCGTGGCCCATCACCGATTCAATCCGCAATTCTTGCTGGCGATTCTGTGACCGGCGTTTCAATCATGAAGCTCGATGCCGGAATGGATACTGGCCCACTCCTTGCGCAATCCACAATCGATCTCGCCAACGACGAGACATCGGAAACACTCACGAAGAAAGTGATCGAAGTCAGCGCGCCACTCCTCATTACTACACTCAAGAGTTACATGGCCGGAACAATTACCCCAACCGC
>CAYROW010000032.1:8875-10228 GCA_964425965.1 uncultured Gammaproteobacteria bacterium | reverse complement strand
GAGCGGGGAGGAGAGTTTTGTATTGCGGCTAACGGGGGAGTATTACCCACGATTTCATTTGTACGTGGCCGAGAGGGGGGACGAGGTATCGTTCAGCCTTCACCTCGACCAGAAAAAGCCGTCGTATGGATCGAGCCATGCGCACAGCGGCGAATACGAGGGTCCGATCATCGAGAAAGAAATGCGGCGAATTGATGGTTGGGTGACGGCTGCAGCGGCTGAACAGGCAGTAGGGAGTGGGCAGTCGGCAGTAGGGGGAGCGGTAGAGGGAGAGGAGAAGAAGCCGTGGTGGAAGATTTGGTAAACCTTTCATTTTTTCTGATATTGTGATAGCGTGACGCGTCCATCCTGGACGAGAAGGAGTTCCAACCCGCAGACCGTGGAGACCTCATGTCGCAGAAGCTGTGTGTCGTTCGTTCCATCGACGTCGTCGATCCTGGCAAAGGGCCGGACTTGGTCGGATTCGAAATCATGGTGGATGCGGCGGGAGACATCTTCCGGCTCCGCACCGCGCTCGGGCAACGGCCGCGGGTGATGCACTTCGGCGGAAAGACGCGTGAGCAGATCCTCCGTCTTCTCGCGGTCGGATCGGCGTTCACCGCTGACCTCGGCTTCGTTCCTACGAGTGCTCGCCGAGAGGATCACTCGCCGAACGATCGAGCCATCAATCCGGCGACGATCGCCTACCAGAGTGCGCCAGCGAGTGCGCGCTTCGCTGATCCCGGTGCCGTTCCGCGCAGCCGCAGGAGCGCCACCGCTTGAAGAAAACTCTCGTGCGAATGTGCGCGGCCCCAACGCAATGGGGCCGCGTCATTTTTTTAAAAAAGATTTTGCGAAAAATATTTTCTCGTCAAGCGACTAGTGCACATGTGGATGTTTTCACTTCACGCTTTCTTCATGCGTTTGTACAATGCAACACATCAATGCGCTTCATGACGATCTCGTGCGCCGTCACTAGTCATCGACATCTATGCGTGTCACGTCTCCAGCGTTCTCAAACGGTGAAATGATTCCCGCGAAATATACATGCGACGGGAAAGATGTGAATCCAGAACTTGTCTTCGACGATGTTCCGGGCGATACACAAAGTATTGCAGTGTTGGTTGACGACCCGTCATCGCCATCAGGAAATTGGTTGCACTGGAGTGTGTGGAACATCGCTCCAACGACACGAGTTATTCGCGAGAATAGTGTTCCACAAGGCGCGCGTGAAGGTGAAACAGATTTTAGTGAGGTCGGTTACGGCGGTCCATGTCCTGGTGTCGGCGAACATGAATATCGATTCATCGCATATGCGCTTGATTGTATTCTTGATGTTGGACATGGCGCTCCACGAAATGTGATTGAGGAAGC
>CAYROW010000032.1:0-8775 GCA_964425965.1 uncultured Gammaproteobacteria bacterium | reverse complement strand
TCGAGTGCTCGCTGTTGTTGCGAAAATTCCGAAGGGGAGCACGATGTCGTATAAAGAAGTTGCGGTTGCTGCGGGGAATTCCAAGGCATCGCGTGCGGTTGGTGCAATCATGAAAACAAATTTCAATCCTGACATTCCATGTCATCGAGTCATCCGCTCAGACGGAAAGCTCGGCGGGTACAATCGTGGAATAGCAGAGAAAGAGCGGCGGCTGAGGATAGAAGGCGCTTTCACGGCGTAGGTCGTGATATCCTTGAAGGGATGTATTCCCTTTTTTGTTATGAAAGAATTTCCATCAAGTGCTTCAGGTGAAGCGCCGAAGCGAGAGCGAAAGACACGCAAAAAGCCAGTGATAGCTCCAACGGAATCGCCAGAAGTTTCCAGCGTTAAGAGGGCGATGTTCGGACGTTTAGCGCGAAAGGCGGTTTTGGAAGAGCAGAAACGTGGAGCTCCGGAGCACGTTGAGGACGCCTCGAAGAACATGAGAGCACTCGACGATGCAAGAGCTGCGATGCAATCCGTCAACCAACAGATTGATGAATTGACGTCGACCATTCTCGATATGGCCGAAGGGCGCTCACTTGAAGATGTCGAAAAGAGCGTTGCGTCAGGAACGGAGGAGAATGGCATGCTTGCGCTCATGATTCCGATGCGGGATACGTTGAATATTGAGCGAGAAGAGGCGGAGAAAACACTCGCGTCGCTCGAAACACAAGTTACAAAACAGCCGAGAATGAAAAAGATGTCTGCGGAAGAGCACGCATCTGCACTTTCGAATATTGAATGGGAGATGAACGAACGGATTGGCGAAGAAGAACGATTCGAAACGCTTCTTGGCGGAATGCAGAGCCCGTATGACGGCCAGTGGGAGAAGAGTGCGTTTGAAAAATTTGTCCCGTACCTTGAGGAGACGTATCTCGTGCCAGGGGCGGTGACGAATCTTGTGCTCAAACAATACGTTGAGAATGAAGCGTCGCTTTCGCCAGCGCTTCTCGACAGCGTGAAGAGCGCTGTCAATACGCTTGTTCGTCGTCGTGTCGCGAAAAAAGTTACACAAAGCGGACTTGCCGACGCGTCGCTCCGCGGACGCTTGGAACAATTGACATACGAAAAAGAAAACACGCCAGGCGTACGAAGGGAGGTTGTTGATGCGTATCTTGCAGACACGTCCCCAGAAAAAGAACTCCTCCGTTTCACCGGCCCAGATGCTGCACAAATTGCCGTGCGAGAAATTGCGCTCCGCGAAGGAAAGGCGAACATCGACGAGCTTCGTTTTGTGCTCGCGACGTTTGCCATTGAGGAATCGAATGTTGGGAATTCGCGTTTGCCGCGCTTCATGGAGGACGATGAGCGCCGAGTTATTGTTGCTGCGCGAGGTGGAAAGTCTTTTTCAGGGGTGGCTCCCGAGGCGCGACCGATTCTTGAAAAACACGGTGTTGATTGGTACGGGCCATCGAAGCTTATGGAGGATGCGGTAGGCCTTCTCTACAAGGCGCAAAAATATTTCATAGAACTTTCCCAAGTAGAGCGAAGCGTCAATAAAGCTCTTCATGAAGATTGGACGACTGAGGCACAGAGACTCATTGATGCTACGGTAGCTGATCGCGCCGCAGATGTTGTAAGGAATCTTATAGCCCTCGAGAAACAGGTGGATTCTGTCTCTTCTGATGTATTGCGTATTACAGGGAACATTGCAAAGCGTACGGAAAATATTCTCACGCTCACAAGGGAAGACGAAAAGAATTTTAGCGCCGATACGTGGAATGCAAAACTGGACGATCTTTTTTTAGTGATGCGAGAGCTTCAGGGGGGAAGAGACAGAGCTCGCGCGCTTGAATCACAAATCACCAGAGTTGCTCTTGGCGACAGGAATGTAACGTCGATCGCGCCGAGGGCGCAACAGATTTGTGAGGAGCAGCATCGTGAATGGAAAGGATGGTTGTCACGTGCTCTTCCGGATACATTGCCGAAACAAGACGTCTGGGATATTTCTAAAGTCGCATCAAAGTCAGGAATTGATCGTCGTATTGAGCGCATGTCTACGGCGTTGAAAGAGAAGGACGATGCTGACGCAAAGGAATGGTGGCCGATGGTTGAGGATATGACGGAAAAGGCACTCACGAAATTCCGAGAGCAGATTTCGCCATATCTCGAGCGAGCTAAAGGACTTGTTGCAGAGTTGGGGCCGCTCCCGAATGACGCATTGAGAGTTCTTCGAACGCAAATGCTTCCAGCAGCGCGGGAGTATGTTCAGCGGGTCGGTGCTGACGCTGAGGCAAAGGTGAAATCATGTGAATCGGCGGTAGAAAAAGCGGAGCGAAATCTTGAATCTGCAAAGAGCAAGAAAACTGAGCTTGAAGGGAAGTTCTTGCGCGCATTGTACGGAAAAGCAATCCAAGACGCTGAGAAGGAAATCGCACAAGCAAATGAAAAGATCGCTGAGGCAAAGCGCGGATTAACAGATGCAAAGAGTCATCGATCTGCGGTGTATAACGTCGAATCACGTCTTCAGAATAGTGTGCCGACGGAATAGTTTTTATTGCAACGTTCGCGAAATTGTGGTAGGGTGTTGCCGCACAACTCTCCCTGGAGTGCCAATGCCCTTCGATGACTGTCAGTGTCTCGAGTTCAGTCCTGGTTCGCGGCCGATCGCGACACTCGGTACGCGAGGCTTCCGAAGCATGCCGTCCGTCGGCGTTCTCAACAACTACCACTTCATGACGCCACTCGTCGGCCAAGGCGCGTTCGCGCTCCTTCCGGCGGTGGATGACGAGAACGAAGTGCGGATCTGCGCTGCGCTCGGAACCATCACGTCGTGGCAGGCGGAAAACGGACTCCTCGTCATTCGTTTCGGCGAGTCCTGCGCGGAGGAATTTCGCGTCATGACCCACGAACTCGGGCGGCCGATGATGCTGAACGCGCAAGGAAAGCCCTGTTCCATCGAGATCTCGTCGCGCAGTACACCGTACCCCGAGATGTTCGAGATGATGGGCGTGCGCTACGGTTCGCGGTTCCAGTCGTTCGTCAGGGATTGAGTCACGGTGCACCATCGCACGGAGCCTTCACGGGCTCCGTTGCTGTTTTCCCCACGCGCGCTTTCGGCTTTCGGCGTTGTGCTTTAAACTTCTGTCATCTATGGCGATTCATCTTTTCAATACTCTTGGCCGAAAGAAGCAAGCTTTTGCTCCACTTATTCCAGGGAAGGTTGGCATCTACAGCTGTGGTCCAACCGTGTACGACTTTGCAAGCATTGGAAACTTCCGATCGTTTCTTTTTGCTGACGTATTACGCCGCGTGTTTGAGAAAAATGGCTTTACGGTAACGCAGGTAATGAACATTACCGATGTTGGACATTTAGTGAGTGATGCTGATGACGGCGAGGACAAGCTCGAGAAGGGCGCAAAGCGTGAAGGGAAGAGCGCGTGGGACGTTGCGGCAGAATACACGAAAGCATTTGTTGAGGACTCCAAGAAGCTGAACATTGAAGCGCCACACGTCAGCCCGAAAGCGACTGATCATATTGCCGAACAAATTGCGTTCATTGAAGCAATCGAGAAGAACGGGTACACGTACACTATTGCCGACGGTGTGTATTTCGACACATCAAAACTTGAGCACTACGGTCAGCTTTCTGGTCAGTCGCTTGAGGAGAAAGAAGGTGGATCTCGCGTCGCGATTGGCGACAAAAAACACGCAACAGATTTTGCGCTCTGGAAGTTTTCGCCAGCCGGAGAAACACGACAGATGGAATGGGATTCTCCGTGGGGAAAGGGTTTTCCAGGCTGGCACATCGAATGCTCTGCGATGAGCGAAAAATATCTTGGCCTGCCATTTGACATTCACACTGGCGGCATCGACCACATCGCGGTGCATCATGAGAATGAGATTGCACAAACGCTCGCGGCACGAAAGTGTTTGGAGGCAAATTTTTGGATGCACAATGAGTTCTTGCAGATCGATGGCGGAAAGATGAGTAAATCGTTGAACAACACGTACACGGTTGCCGATCTCGAAGCGCACAAGATTCACCCGTTGTCGTTCCGTCTTTTTATTCTTGGCGCGCACTATCGAACTCCGCAGAATTTTACGTGGGATGCGGTGGCGGCTTCGCACACCGCACTCGGAAATATTCGAAACGGAGTACGTGATTTGCCAAAGCCGAGCGAGCCTGATGCAGAATCGATGTTGGCATTCATGGAACGCGTGAATGATGATTTAGATACACCTGGCGCGCTTGCGATTTTTTACGGCGTACTCAACCATTCTTCGATGGAGCGTTCAGTGAAGTCGGCAACGCTTCTCGCGATGGACGACGTGCTTGGCCTCGCGCTCGAAGATGTTGTTGCGCGACCGATCACGATTCCGAGCTCCGTCGAAAAACTCGTGAGCGATCGTGAAGCTGCGCGATCGAGCAAAGACTGGAAGAAATCTGATGAGCTACGTGACGAGATCGCGACGCTCGGCTTCATCGCCGAAGACACGGCTGACGGACAGAAGTTGAGGGAGGTGTGGTAAACTAGAAAAGTCTGATCCCCACTAAGGACGCTTATTCTTTATATTTTTGTTTGTATGTTGAACAAAAAAGATATCGCGATTCTTAGAGGGATGTTTGCAGAAAACAATGAAATATTCGGACGTCAATTGAAACGAGAGATTCGTGACGAGACGTATTCCATCGTGAACGCCGCGGTGTTTGCGTCAGAACAGCGACTCATTAAGAGAATGGATGAAATCAAGGAGGAAATCATCGATGGAATTACCGAAGTTATCGATGACGGAGTTCTTCCGCAGATCGAGGAACATCGCGTTGAGACCGTGAAGATCAAGCAGTATCTCCAACTCGCCTAACTACAAATGAAAAGCGCCCTGGCTCTCTCGAGCCAGGGCGCTTTCGTATGTCGTGGTTGTTGACTATGGCTCGATGGCGTCGTCGGTTCGACGGACGGGCACGGGCTCTGGGTCGAGGCGGTGAGTGCGACGGCGCGCATTACATCAAAAAATAACGCGATTGTCGAGTGTTGTATACTACATTCATGCCAGACGTTGAACGCGTGTTGAATGCTCCGCCAAGCCAGGAAACGCCGAATGTGGGTTCGGTGGAGGTTCGTGCTGAGGAAGAATCGCGTGTTGCGATGGAGCGGAATGAGACGCAGGTGAGTAATGCGCCAGTTGCGCAATCTTCAGCGCGTTTTGCGTCGTCGACAGCCGCAAACACTCCACAGTCCTCCATGATGAAAAACGTCGAAGATATTCTTTCTGATGGTTTAAGAGAGGTGTATCTCGCGTTACCGGCTGATCGAAAACAAGCATTTAAACAAAAGGGCGAAGCTGTTGCGCGCACAATTACTGACATGATTCTTCACGGCGTTGCGAAAGTGAAAGCAGTTTGGCGCTTACTTCGTGAATGGCTTGGAAGCTTGCCGGGGATGAATAAATACTTTCTCGAGCAGGAGATTAAAATTAAAACCGACCGCGTCATGATGCTCGCGGAATCGGCTCACACATAATTTGTGGCGAATACCTACGGCATTTCTGATCTTCCAACCGCGGTAACGCCGGCCTCTGCGGCGTCAGTACTTGGCGACATTTTGCCGTCACTTATTTTGTTTGGCATTGGCGCTGGAATTCTCGTCGCTGTTGTACTTTTTGTTCGTTCTCGGCTCATTGCGCAAAGTCATCTTCGTGGCGGGGAAGACTCAACCGTAACCCTCATGGTGACTATTCCACGGTTCCGTAACCAGGAAGAGGCAAAACAAAATGAAGGCGTTGCGCAAATTAAAGAACATATTGCGCTTGCAGAAGGAATCTACTCTGCCATTGGTGGACTGAAACCGCATCACGGTATTGTGTCGTGGTTTTTGGGGAGATCTGATGCGGTTGCGCTTGAAATTGTTGCACACAAAAAGTTGGTGACGTTTTACGTGACGCTCCCAAAAGGCATGCGTGAGTTCTTTGAACAACAACTTCACGCCCAGTGGAGTGATGCTCAGTTTGAAGAAGTCGTGGACTACAACATGTTCTCTCCGCAGGGAACGATGCTTGGCGGATACGTCACGCTGAAGCGTCGGAGCGTTTTTCCGGTGAAGACGTATAAAGATCTTGAAAGCGATCCGCTGAACCCGCTAACGAATGCAATTTCGAAGGTTGCTGAGCAGGATGGCGTTGCGATTCAGTATATTATTCGAGCTACGCATCATGGCTGGCGCGATGCTGGTGCAAAAATCGTTCGTGGAATGCAAGAAGGGTTAACGCTCCATGAAGCAGAGCACGGGAAAAGCTTTTTTTCAGGCTGGCTAGGAACAAAAGAGTCGCAAGAGAAGGAAGAACAGAAACGAAAAGAGAGAAAACTGAGTCAGGCGGAAACAAAAATGCTTGAAGGCATTGAAAATAAAATCTCCAAGGCTGGAATGGAGGTGAATATCCGTATTGTTGCGTGCGGCTCGACACCGGAGGTTGCAAAGTCGTATTTGGAAAATGTCTTCTCGGCATTTAACCAATTTAACATTTACGAATTTGGCAATTCGTTTACAAAAGTTATTCCTCGGAGCAAAGACGGATTGTTGCGTGATTTTATTTACCGCCGTTTTTCAGAACGTCATGCAATTATTTTAAATACTGAGGAAATGGCGGGCTTGTGGCATATGCCACTTGCATCAACGGACACGCCAAACATTCGCTGGATGCTTGCGCGTATTGCACCGGCACCATTGAATCTTCCGTCGGAAGGGCTGCGTATTGGAACGAACACGTATCGCGGAAGAGAGACTGTTGTTCGTGTTGGCGTGCAAGATCGTCGACGTCACATGTACATTGTTGGAAAAACCGGATCTGGTAAGTCTGAGTTTATTAAGAACTTAGTAGCGCAGGACATCGCGAACGGTTACGGCGTTGCAGTGATTGATCCGCACGGAGACTTGGCTGATGCATGTTTGGGATTGGTCCCAAAGGAGCGCATCGACGATGTTGTGTACTTTAATCCTGGTGACATTGAGCGGCCATTCGGTTTGAATATGTTGGAGTTCGATCCGGAATTTCCAGAGCAGAAAACAAAGGTGGTCAATGAAATGCTTGCGATTTTTGATCAGCTGTACGATTTGAAAGCAACTGGAGGCCCAATGTTTATTCAGTACGTCAGTAACGCAATGTTGTTATTAATGGACGACCCTGACAGTGGATCGACGCTCATTGAAATCGGAAAGGTGTTAACCGACGATGCGTATCGCAAAATGAAGTTGTCAAAGTGTAAAAGTCGGCTGGTGGTCGATTTCTGGGAGAAACAGGCAGAGAAGGCGGGGGGAGAAGGGGCGTTGGCAAATATGGTGCCGTACATCACGTCGAAGTTTAGCGAATTCATTAACAACGAATTTGTTCGACCGATTATTTCGCAGGAGAAGAGCACCATCAATTTCCGAGAGATTCTTGATACCGGCAAGATTCTTATTGTGAATTTGAGCAAAGGAAAGCTTGGCGAATTGTGTACGTCCCTCATTGGAGGGATTGTCGTATCAAAACTGCAAATCGCGGCATTTACTCGTGGCGATACCAATGAGAGCGAGCGAAAGGACTTCTTCTTGTACATCGACGAGTTCCAGAACTTCGTGAACCCATCAATCGCAACCATTCTTTCTGAGGCACGAAAGTATCGGTTGAGTTTAATTATGGCGCACCAGTACATGGCGCAGCTCGTGAAAAACAACGATACAAAGATCCGCGACGCGGTACTGGGAAACGTCGGGTCATATTTTGTGGCGCGCGTTGGTCCAGACGATACGGAGGTGTTGGGAAAGATCTTCGAGCCAACGTTTAGCCCGTACGACTTAATGAACTCAAGCGCTCTAACCTGGAGCGCGAAAGTTATTGTGAACGGCAACCAGGAAAAGCCGTTTACGTTAAAGGCGGACCCGATGGTTCAGGGAAGCAAGGAAATGGCCGACGGATTGCGTCAGATTTCACGCCTTATGTACGGCCGCGACAGGCAGGAGGTTGAAGACGAAATGTACGCACGTTCTGGCACCGCAAAGCTCCGCACTGCAGAGCCTCGGAAGACGACATTCGACGGCGCTCCATTTGATCTATAGGATTCCGCCGACTTTACGCTTTAGTGAATATAGGGTATACTGTGTTCTTGAGTACTGGTGCTCTTGGTGGTACATCCTCCTGTTGTCCTCGACCAAAATAACGAATTATCCTGGTTTGATTGGGCGGTTTACTGTGTTACGACGGAGAACTTCCTTATTTTGTCTATTTTCGGCTTGCCCCTTCGCAAGCTCGCTCATCGTACTGAGAAGTACGTCTCGCGAGCTTTGCTCGGTGCGCACCAAAACTAGCCTAAAATAAGAAAGTTCTCTCTGAAATTCTCTTATTCGAGTGTTCGATTATTGATCGGAGCTCATTATTCATAGATTATGGTTAACTCACGTTCTACTTCACATCCACGATCAGCAGGTCGTGGTGGCCGTCGCGGAGGTCGCGGAGCGGCTTGGAAAACTCCAGAAACAAAGCATCCACGTACCGGTCATGGCGTCGCGTACGGCAAATTGGAACTCACGCCAAAAGATCACTATTCCGTTCATAAGCCAGACCACAAGCAAGACACCTTGCGCGTGATGGTTATGGGTGGAAACGAAGAGGTCGGCAAAAACATGACGATTCTTGAATACGGCGACGATATTATTATCATCGACATGGGTATTCAGTTCGGCGAAGAGCACATGCGCGGAATCGACGGCATTGTTCCAGACCTTTCGTACATTAAGGGCCGTGAAAAGAACGTGC
>CAYROW010000031.1:0-10819 GCA_964425965.1 uncultured Gammaproteobacteria bacterium | reverse complement strand
CGGCGCAATCGTGAAGGCCGCCGTCGGCAGCCAGAAACTTATTCGCGCAATCGCATATACCATCTCAACAAAAACCGGAGAGGAGCGCCCGTTCTTCGAGGCGCTTCAAGCAATGGGCATCGAGCTCAACACCAAAGAACTTCTTGAGTACGATAGCGGACACAAAAAAGGGGACTGGGACGTGGGTATTACTATCGACGTCGTTCGTATGCTCGACATGGTCGACGTTGTCGTTATGGTGTCTGGCGACGGCGACTATTGCGCGCTCGCCGACTACGTAAAGAGTCGCGGTCGCATTTTCCACGTCGTTTCCTTCCGCGAATCCACTTCGAGCAAACTCGTCGAGGTCGCCGATATTTACACAAACCTTTCGCAAGACAAGAAGGCATTCCTTATTGGCGGAAGCAATAATCATCGCCCAACACAACATCATCTCTCGTCATCAACCGACACCTTCGATGATGTTATTGCCGAGCAAGTCGCGAACAAGGCGATCGAAGTCCCAAAAAAGGAACCTGTCGAACGCGTGAATCCAAAACAAACAAACATTCTCACCGCCCCACCGGTCGCGGCGGTTCCAATCGCGCCGATTCGTTTCAACAAAAAGCCCGAGGCTCCAGCACAGAACAAACCACAAGGTCGCGGTCGCCCACGCAAACCACGACAAAATCCAAACGTCCCGCAGCTTCCGATGAATGCGTAGTCGATGTGGTCGAGTATCGTGCTCGACCACACACATCACTCATTCATAACCGAGTCCGGCGTTAAACATCGAGCACTTCATCGCGATGTCGCGATCGAGTCCTTTTGTTTGAGGCCGACTCAAGGATCTGCCCCTTTGGTCTATTTTCGACTCACGCCTTCGCAAATTTCCTCGATGTACCAAGAAGTACACCTCGGAAACTTTGCTCGTCGTTCATCGAAACTAGCCTCAAATGTGCAAATCCTGTAATCCTAACCTCACTATGGATACACCAACATTTCAAATGGAATTTGGAGGAAAGACGCTCAAGGTTCAAGTCGGGAAATATGCACGTGCCGCAAACGGAAGCTGCACCGTGCAGTACGGAAACACCGTGGTTCTCGCAACAGCAGTCATGAGCAAGGAGGCACGTCCAGGAATGGGATACTTCCCATTAATGGTCGATTTCGAAGAGAAGCTCTACGCCGCTGGCCGCATTAAGGGATCACGATTCATCAAGCGCGAAGGTCGTCCAACCGACGAAGCAGTGCTTGTCGCACGATTCATCGACCGTGCAATTCGTCCGCTCTTTGATTCACGCATCGAGAACGATGTTCAGGTGATTCTTTCCGTTCTCGCATTTGACGGCGAAAATGATGCTGACATTCCGGCGCTTATTGGCGCGTCACTCGCGCTTCACATTTCGGACATTCCATGGAACGGACCGATTGCTGCAGCTCGCGTGAACGACGTCGACGGAAAACTTATCATCAACGGAACGTACGCGCAGCGCGAAGCGGCTCAATTTGACATCGACGTTGCCGGAACCCCAGAAAAACTCATCATGATGGAAGCAAACGCGATGCAAACACCAGAAGCCGACGTTCTTGCCGCAATCCAATTTGGCCAAGAGTCGCTCGGTCCAGTGATTGCGTTCATTGAAAAAATTCGATCGGAAGTTGGTAAAGAAAAAATCGATCTCTTCACGCCAAAAACCGACGAACAGCGCACAGCGATCGCGCACAAAGATGAAATTCTTGCTCGCGCAAACGCTATCATGAAGCCGCTCATGAAGGAACTGTTCCTCGATGCGCCAAAAGCAACAAAAACCGAGCGCGCAGTCGCAAAAGACACCATGAAGAAACGTTTAGTTGAAGCGTGTAAGGCAGAAGGAATGGAAGACGCCGATATCACCATCGCGAAAAGCGCCCTGTACCCATTCATCGATTCCGAAATCACTCGCTTAATTCTCGACGACGGTAAGCGAGTCGACGGTCGTGCAATCAACGAGGTCCGAACAATCGTTTCTGAAGTCGGCGTTCTGCCGTGCGTCCACGGTAGCGGTCACTTTATGCGCGGCGAAACACAGGTGCTCTCAATCGCAACCCTAGGCGCTCCTGGCGACAAGCAAACGCTCGACGGTATGGAATTAGTTGGTGAAAAGAGCTTCATGCATCACTACAACTTCCCACCGTTCTCTGTCGGTGAAGCAAAGCCACTGCGCGGTGCGGGACGTCGTGAAATCGGTCATGGAGCGCTTGCAGAAAAAGCCATCGAACCAGTGCTGCCGAAGCTCGAAGACTTCCCATATTCGATTCGCGTCGTTTCCGAAGTGCTTGGATCAAACGGATCAAGCTCCATGGGCTCAACATGCGGAACAAGCTTGGCCTTGATGGATGCTGGCGTGCCAATTACTGCACCAGTTGCTGGTGTTGCCATGGGCCTTGCAAGCGACGGCAAGCGGTACCGCGTCATTACCGACCTTCAAGACTTGGAAGACGGCGATGGCGGCATGGATTTCAAAGTTACTGGAACAGAAAAAGGAATTACCGCTATTCAGCTCGACACCAAAACCGACGGTCTTCCACGCGAGGTTGTTGTTGAGGCAATCACCGGTGCTCGCGTTGCTCGACTGCAGATTCTTGAAGTCATGAAGAACGCAATCGCCGCACCTCGTGCCGAACTCTCACCAACCGCACCTCGAATCTTGAAACTTCGCATTAATCCAGAACTCATTCGCGTCGTTATTGGTAGCGGCGGAAAGACCATCAATGAAATTATCGCAAAAACAGGCGTCACTGCTATCGACATTGAAGACGACGGTCTCGTCATGATCACCTCCGTCAACGGCGAAAGCGCGAAGGCGGCCTTTGACTGGGTCACAAATCTCACTCGCGAAATTAAAGTCGGAGACACTTTCGATGGGGAAGTTGTTCGCCTGATGGACTTTGGAGCTTTTGTCCAAATTCTTCCAGGAAAGGACGGAATGGTTCATGTGTCTGAGCTCGCCCCATGGCGCGTCGATAAGGTGACCGACATCGTGAACGTCGGCGACAAAGTGAAGGTTGTTGTCATCGAAATTGACGAAAAAGGCCGCATCAATCTCTCCATGAAGAAAGCAGAAGGGAACGTGTATACTGACGAAATGCGAGCAAAAGCATCAACCGCCACTCCAAAACCACGGAATCACTAAGTCACATGGATAGCGCACTGAACATCCCAATGGGCACAAACCCCACCCGCCAGAACATCTGGCGGGTGTTGCGCGTTGTTGGGATCATTCTTGCCGCATGGAGCATTGTTACCGGATTTCATCGACTCGCATTCGCGTTCAGTGCCGTGATTCCGCCAAACAACACTGTCGCCATCCGAATCACAAAGACCGACCGCACAATCGCCAACCTTCGATCACTCACAAAAGGGATGAACGTTGTTCCCGGCGTTCCAATGTCGCTCGCTGATGCATTGAGCGCCACCGATCGCACGCTGAATATTTGGCTTGCTGATGATGGCACAGTCACAATGATTTTTGACAGAACCCTTGATGATCGCAAAGGGAGCGGGCTAGATTCTATTTCACCAGGGGAAATTTATAGCGACTACGAAGAGAATATTACGGTCATTTCCAATAACCCCGCATTGGCGCCTATACAAAAAAGCATTCTCAAAAACATCATTCCAACCATATTTTCTGGAGATTCTGCAACACTAACGCTCGGCGACAATCGAACAGACATCTCGATCACGTCGGACGCAGTCACTCTTCACGGTACCGCATTTCTTGCCGCGCCAAACATCGATGAACCCATTTCCGAATCAACACGACTCAGCGCTGATATTTCCGCGTCAGACGTTTCCGCTTACGCAACACGGGCCTTTACGCAAAACACCCCAGGATTCGCGTCGCTTCTTTCCCTCGCCGGACACAACGGCATCTCTGCACGTATCGACAGCACTGACGAAAAATTCGCGTACACATTCGCAATTCCTCTCACGCCAGAAACCGAAGTTCTCGCAAATGAAGCAACGCTACGGGCAATCGCGAAAGAGCTCGTTGAGGTCCCGACAATCGAAGGAATACCAACATTCCTCGATGACGGAAGCAAAGCACTCACGCTTCGATCGCGAGAAGCCGCAACGGTCATTGTACGAGACGATGCGCCATACCGATTCGTTACCGCAACAACAGCAAAGGGGAATGCGTATATCACACAAACCCCAACGCTCCTAACCGTAAGCAACCACATTCAAGATACAAGCGCATCGCAAACGAGACATGCGTCATGTCTTTCTGGAGCTCTTGCGTTTGTGAAGCCGCGGGAATTATTTGCTCCACTGAATACGCAAACGTTTTACCGACCAGCGTTGCTTTCAAATCTTTTATGGAACGCAACAGAAATCGCAAGCTCGCTTTCGGAAACGCGCATCTGCATTACTCCGTAATTTTGTGATATAGTTTTTGTAGTTCTTTCGACAATTCCTTTGCCACTTGGGAGGTTGTTTTCCGAAACCCCACAAACTCGTTTCGAAAAACGCCTCACTGCTGTACGGAGTGAAAAAGCATTAGGGCGTCCATGGATTGAAACAGGAATGTACACCGAAACCATGCCAGCCCACACCCAAGTAGAGCAGATTCGCATACTGGAATACTCGTTGCACAACGCTCATGTGGTGTTGCGTTCTCGCGGTCACCACTCGTGATCGCAAGAACCCAATGCCGCATCAGAGTGACGTCTCAACGATCGATTCCCTTGAGGGCGTACCCGGGACGAAACTCTGCGTAACGCACTGTTCACAGCCCGAAGGACGCCCTCTTGCTATTTCTGAACGCTTTCTCTATCCTCAAGAGAAGCAAGCATCTCGCTGTATAAGTCAGAAACACATTCGTATGAAAAAAACATTTATCACCGAAATGGAAGCTCGCCTTCGTTCTGAGCGCGAAAAAATCGTTGCAGAGCTTACTCGCGTTTCTCCACGCGTTATCGCGGGAGACGCATTTGACGCTGACTACAACACCCTTGGAGACAAAGAAGACGAAAGCGCGGACAAAGCCGCAGAAATTGGAGACAACCTCTCCCTGGAAAACGAGCTTTCTTCCGCACTCCGCGATATCGACAGTGCACTGAAGGCTATTGCAAACGAAACATACGGTACGTGCAAATATTGCAAGCAAGCAATTGACGAAGCACGGCTGCAAATCCGCCCAACCTCAACATCGTGCGTTGCGTGCAAAAAAACACTCACCCAAGAAATGTAATCACCTCCATCGAGCATCACGCTCGATGTTTGGTTTTATGCGAAAGGATGTCTTTATTTTTTTCACCATCGGAATCCTTGTCCTCGGCGGCGCCGATTGGCTCATGAAACGCTATGCGATGACGCAATTCGCTGATGGATCTTCAAAACACCTTCTCCCGTTTGTCGACTTCGTCCTGCATCGCAATCCCGGAATCACCTTTGATATTCCCGTTCCTCTATTCTTAGTCACAACAACAACCATCGGCATCATTCTTTTTCTCATCGACCGCGCATCAACGTCATACAAAACCGATCTCGCCGTAACACTCGGTACCGTCGCAGTCATTGTCGGCGCAACAAATAATCTTCTCGACCGCATCATCCACGGTTTCACCACGGACTATCTGATGCTTTTGCATACATCGATCGTGAACGGATCTGATGGACTTATCATTCTCGGCGTCATGAGTATTTTCTGGTACACTCGAAACAATCCCCACGCGCTGCGCAATTTTATTCAGCCGTCCCCGCCACATTATGGCGTCGTTTCGCGTTTGTTCCGCAGCATTATTCGGTCTTTCCGCAACTCCAGTTACCGTTGAGGCAGATGTTTCTTCAGGCCTTCCGCGCTTTCAAATTGTCGGTCTTCCTGACGCCGCAATAAGCGAAGCGCGTGATCGTGTTCGTGCAGCAATGAAAAATTCCGGGTTTCCGTTTCCTCGAACGAATGTCACTATTAATCTCGCACCGGCAGACACAAGAAAACAAGGGCCGCTCTACGACCTCGCTATTGCACTCGCAATTCTTGGCGCGCAAGGAACAATAACAAATGCAAAGTTTCTCGAGCGCATGGTCGTCATTGGCGAGCTTAGTCTCGATGGGACTATTCGACCGGCACGTGGCGTACTCCTCGCCTCGAGCATGGCAAAACGCGAAGGATATTCCGGCGTTCTTGTCGCGGAAGAAAATATCAACGAAGCCAGACTTGTCGAGCCGTTACATATATCGTCAGCACGATCGCTCAAAGATTGTATCGATCAAATTGAAGCAGGAATATGGCGACCCCTTCCTCCCGCAGCCGATATCGAGACGTCGCCAGCGCTGCCCCTCATAAACCATGGCGATGATTTCGCACTCATCGCCGGGCAATCTCACGCGAAACGCGCACTGGAGATTGCGGCCGCAGGAGGTCATAACATTCTCCTTTCTGGGCCACCAGGAAGCGGGAAAACTATGCTTGCCCGAGCGTTTGCAACGCTCCTTCCGCCGCCAACGCTTGATGAATCCATCGAGATAACTTCAATTCACTCTATCGCTGGGCTCCTCCGAGGAAAACGGATTACTGATCGTCCATTTCGTTCGCCGCATCACACCAGCAGCGGAATCGCGCTTGTCGGAGGAGGCACGCAGCCGCGACCAGGGGAAATATCGCTCGCGCATCGTGGAGTACTTTTCCTTGATGAGTTTCCGGAATTCTCCCGCGCCGTTCTCGAAAACCTTCGGCAGCCGCTTGAAGACGGAACGATTTCCGTTTCACGCGCCGCGGGGAGCGTCTCGTTTCCAGCGAGGTTCATGCTCGTCGCATCGATGAATCCTTGTCCGTGTGGGTTTGTGAGCGATCCAGGGATTGCTTGTACGTGCACGCCAGGAATTATCTTAAAGTATCAGCAAAAAATCTCGGGACCGCTCCTTGATAGAATCGATCTCCGCGTCGAGGTTCCTCGTGTAGCGTTTGACGATCTCACTTCAGGAACACCGAATGAATCTTCTGCGGCAGTACGAGAACGTGTGAGCGCGGTACGAGAACTTACGCAAGCGCGTTACGCCGCATCAGGAACGCTAACCAATGCAGAGCTTCGCCCTGCGCAAATGAAAACATGGTGCAAACTCACAGACGACGGTATGACGCTATTAAAGTCTGCGGTTGATCGCCTTCACCTGTCGGCTCGATCGTACGGCCGGATACTCAAAGTGGCTCGCACCATCGCCGACCTCGCAAAAGAGGACATCATCTCCGCTTCGCATCTCGCTGAAGCGTTGCAGTACCGAATTCGAAACGCTTAGCGGATGTATTCCAATGGATTGCGGTAATCGCGGGAACTTTTTGATCCGATAACTTCAAAGTGCAAATGTGTTCCCGTGGAATTTCCCGTTGAACCACATCGGCCAATTGGAGTTCCCGCCGTCACCTGCTGACCAGCCTTCACATAAATTGCATGATTGTGTCCGTAGCGCGTCGAGAGGCCGTTTCCGTGATCAATAATCACAAGATTTCCGTATCCACCGCCCGGACCAGTAAATCGTGGGCCAGCAAACGTCACAATACCGTCTGCAGCCGCATAGTTATCGTCAGTCGACGTTCCGTCGGCGTGACCGTTGCAGTCAATATCAACGCCCGTGTGGAACCAACTAAGTCCACGAATAATCGTGTGACCATCAGATGGCCAAATCATACGGGAGCTTCCCGAAACCGCTGTTCCGGTCTTTTTGGGTGCTGGAGCAAAAATAGACGCAACAGACGTTGGGCGTTTTATTGGTGCAGGAGTTGGCGGCGTTCCTCCCGGAATTAACAATTTCTGTCCAACAGCAATCGCGCTCGAGTTTGCGAGCTTGTTTGCGTTCAAAATATTCGTTGCGTCACTGTTATATGTCGTCGCAATTTTCAAGAGCGTATCACCGCTCTTCACGGTATGCATCACGCCAGAGGCAGGAAGAATCGTAAGAGACTGACCGAGTTTCAATACACTTCGTACGCTCAAATTATTCGCCCAAAGAATCGTATTCGTTGAAATACCAAATCGAGCAGCAATGGTCGAAATGGTGTCCCCTTCTGCAACAACATACGTCTCAATGCCCTCGCGCGGAGCAACGCTTGCGCTTGATCCGGAAATAATCGGAACAGCAAGTGCTCCACCTCCGGCAAGCGACGTGGTGTTCACGAGCGTAGAGTCCTGACCGTCTGTCGCACCGAGAACTGGCGACAACGATGCCTGAGTAAGATAACTCGTCGCATCTCCTCGAAGCGCCATAACGTCCATATCCGCGTACTCTTCAACGATCGGGGACTCTTCCTGCGTAATCACGGCGTACGCCAAGCTTTTGTTAAATGCGTCAAGTGTTTCTGCACGAACGGTATCCATGCTTAAGTTAATAACGCCAGTACCTGCAACAACAGAAAGAATTGCAATGTGCATCATGGCGCGATTCGTCACAAAAAACATAAACCGACTTTTTGCAGGGCGATACCAATGCGTGAGCTTCCGGCGCGACGCAAACCCTGCTCGATATAGCGGAACAAAAAGAAGCGACAGCATCCATTTTGCGAATGGACGAACTGCCACTCCGATAATTCGAGCTATGCGAAAGCAGAGCGCCTTCGCCGCCAAGATGCAGCGAACGAGAAAAAGTCCGAAACGAACGAAGATGCGAGAAAGGGGGGTACTCACAGTATCTGCATTATACCAATTCCTGGGGACTCGAGCAATGAAAACTGCCCTTTATTGGCTAATGTTCGCTTCATTATTGACGTTTTTACCCCCAAGGCTATACTATGCGCACTTCATTTGATGTCTCCCTATGTCGCACACCATTGAGCACGTTGCCGATAACCAAATTAAAATCACCGTCGTCGTTCCAAAGGAGAAAGTTCTTGCCGCAATGCACGTTGCCGCTGACGAAATCTCGCGCGTGATGAATATCCCAGGATTCCGCCCAGGCGCCGCAAGCTACGACGTCGTAAAACAACGCGTCGGTGAAATGAAAATTCTTGAAGAGGCGGCAGAAGAGCTCATTCGCGCATCACTTGCGTCGGCCCTTATTGAAGAAGACTTGGATATTGTTGGCGCGCCACACTTTACAATGGACGTCATGGTTCCTGGCGAAGACCTCATCTACAGCGCTGACATCGCGCTCATGCCAAAGGTAAAAAAGCTCGCAGACTACACCAAACTTTCCGTCGAAAAGAAGCCGACCGAACCAACGCCAGAAATTATTGAAGCCGCAAAGAAAGACTTGGCTCGCATGCAGATAAAAGAAACGCGAGCAACTGCGGGGAAGAAACTCGAAACGGGCGACAAGGCTGTCGTAAACCTCACCATGAAAAAGGACGGGGTCGTTCTTGAAGGAGGCGAGAGCCAAAACCATGGCGTGTACACCAACGAGCCACACTACATCGATGGCTTTGTCACGCAGATTCTTGGCATGGCAGAGGGCGACGAAAAAACATTTACCCTCAAGTTCCCAAAGGATCACTATCAAAAGCACCTTGCAGACACCGACGTTGACTTCACCGTTCGCCTCAACGAGATCTTCACACTCGAAACGCCGGAAATCGACGATGAATTCGCAAAGCGTCTCGGGTTTGAAGGCGCAGGAATGCTCGAGGAAAAACTCAAAGAAAATCTTGCCGCAGAAAGCGCTGTTGAAGAGCGTCGTCGTCAGGAACGCGAGTGCCTCGACCTTCTCGCACAAAAATCGGAATTCGACACAATCCCAGACGTTCTTGTAAACCAGGAGCTTGAGCGCATGATTCGCGAGCTTGAGCACTCTGTTGGCGAAAACGGCATGGAGCTCAAGGACTACTTAAAGTCTATCGGTAAAACAATTGCGGAAACCAAGCTCGATTTCACCCCAACCGCGCTTACCCGCGTAAAAGTTGCGCTTCTTATTCGCGAGATTGGCAAAAAAGAAAACATCGATGTCGACACGAAAGCTGTCGACGCCGAACTCGACGTGATTGCCGACCGCCTTGGCGAGGACAACGAGAATCGCGCTCGCGTCTACGAACCAGAGTATCGCGACTTTGTAGAGTCCCAAATGCGCAACCGCGCCGTCGTGGACCATATCATGGCCGCAATGGTGAAATAATTCACACAAAAACGAGATCGCAACGATCTCGTTTTTGATTTCATTGGTAGATTCTTTTTCTTCCCTTTCCGGCCTTCAGATTCGTATACTTTCGGAATTCACAACCGATGCCTTCCCAGTTCTCTGCCGACAATCGAAGTGGTGCGCCGTCAATCGTGATCCCTGAATCGAATGGAACTAGCGAGAGCCTCACAGCGAGGTCGACGGGATCTGTAGCACGATCGATCATTCGCATCGTCGGAATCGATCCTGGGCCAATAGGGAAGGCAGCAAAGAGATCTACACGTTCGGGATATTGGTATGCGACGTCAATAAGCACCTCGGTCCAAAGGAAATACAAATTGAATCCGAACAATGGAAGAATTCTTTGTACGCCCTCAATCACGGAAACCGATTCCCATGTTTCGATCTCGCCGGCGATCTTTTGCATAATCGACGGCAAGTATTCGCAGATAAATCGCTCTCGATTCGGCGTCCCACTTTTCTGAATCGTCGAAATAGGGAACACATACGGCGTGCCGTATCGCGGCCGCGATGACGCCATGAGCCGATCGTAAAGCCGACGATTCTTTTCAAGATCGAACGACAATAAGCCAACAACCTCGATCGTTTCCGGGCGAGCCACCATTCGGCAATAAAACATGTTCAACAGCCACAGCGCGAAATCATCCCGCAATGGATTCAACATCGCATGAATCGCGATGGTTTGTTTATCGAATTCTCGAAACACATTACAGAATCGATATTTCTGCA
>CAYROW010000030.1:0-10865 GCA_964425965.1 uncultured Gammaproteobacteria bacterium | reverse complement strand
TAACAAAACCCCCTGTTTCAAATCGAACACCCCTACTCTCCGGCTTTCTGTTTTCGTCCCAACCTTTTCCAAGAATCAGGCCGAATTCACCCCTTAAAAACTCACTTTGTATTCCTTATTCTCATCGAGCGTGTCAGTAATATCATAACTATCATTCCCCCAAAACGTCGTCTCCTCGGCAGGGGCCGCGGAACGAACCATGCGATTGAAGTCTAGATGAAGCGCAACGTCATGAGCACCTGCGCCGATCTGTTTCAGGAGTTTCAGTCGATATGACCCAGCGGTAACCGCACTCGTGACGCTTGCAGGCAATTGATACGTAAACGTTAGCGTCCGCGATTGGCCCGGCTCGACCGAGGTAAATGTCCCGAAACTTGTTAAACCAAATTCGGACGCAGTAGTGATTATGCCAGCGGTCCCGTTTGGATCGCGAATCGCGTCATTCGCAAGCGATCCTGACACAGAAACGAGCTTTGATCCTTCAGGAACATAAATTCTCGTGTATGTTCGGTATCGCGATGTTTTCCAGTCGAACGTTCCCTCGTGCTTGTACGTTATTGCTGTCGTTGCTTGGAACCCACCGTCATGCGGAACCACTGAATACGTAATGGTTCGCTTCACCACCGGATCTGATTTCAGCGATGCCATATTGGCATCGACAACCATTAAGACGTCTGACGCCGATCCTTGAGAGACGCTTCCAGACCATCCGGCGTCATCTAACACCGCCTGAGCGTCGGCATTCGTGCTATACAATGCGATGTCCTTCTTTTGGAATGCGTCGGCGAGCAGCGCGAAGACTTCCTCGAATCTCGATGACGGAACTTCAAGGAGCTTATCGAGTAGCGCATTCGTCAGTCGTCCGACAATATCCTTTCGGTCAGCTCGGGTAACGCCTTTATGCTCAAATGCAATTTCAACTTGGTATTCGAGTACATCTGACGCATTTTCTGCGGTAAACGTTTGTCCGTCAACGGTGATTGGACCAACGAACGCGAGAAGGTCATGTAAAAACGACGTCGTCATCCCAAAAGCGCCATGAATTTCTGGAACGGGCTGTCCTGCGGCAGCATTTTCCTGACGCAGAAGCGCGATTGCGTCTTTTGCGCCAGCAGCAAAATCTGGTGACCATGTGCTATCGCGGAAATACCAAACGGGCTGCTCAAGATATGTCGCGATCGGTGCGGGCGACGGCGCGACGTAGGAGGAATTTCCGGAAACCAGCGCATCAACCGCGTACGCGTCGTCTGTTGTAAGGCTCTTCATGTCTCCGTCACGAATCACCATGAGCCCGTATGTCCCCAAAAAACCTCCTGTTGGACGAAGCTCCGTGTTATTTAAAAACATGACTAAAAACTGCCGATCACCGCTTAACCCGGCAAACTCTTTAGTGATTCCTGCAAAAGGAACCAAAAAGTCGACACCAGTTTTCAGTTTCTCGAGTACGGTTTCAAATGGCGCAATAACGTCATCGATCCCCCCGGTATTTTCGAGTTCATGGAATCGCGCAATATCCTCACTCGCCAAATCAAGTTTCACCTGCATGGTTCGAAGCGACGGGAGCGATGCCGCAAGGCGCGTAAATAATTTTCGCTTCACCTCCACGGGCAAATCATGAATTGGCGTATCTGCCTCTCCGGGATCTTGCCACGCGAGCGCTGCGCGAGCCTCAGCAACAACGCCGTACACGTCCTGCGCAATATCGACAGCTTCTGTAAGTACGTCGACTGTTTTTGCAGTCGCATCAAGCACAGCAACTCCGGCGCTGTAGCGCGATCCGACCCATGGAATCACTGCGGTAAACGCTAACATGGACGCACCACTTTGCGCCGTGGTAAGTCCGTCATGCGCAAGAGAAAGATCCGTCGCCGCTTGCGCAAAATCGACGTCGGAAATATGTGTCTTTGCCGAAGTCAACGCAGTGCGCGCCGCAAACGCACCGTTCACAATTCGCGTCACACCAATACCAACATATCCCAAAAATGCTACACAAATCAGAACGCTCAGCACCGCAACGATCATCGGAATTTTCCGGCGCTTCGGACGCAAAACATGAGGCGACGGCACTGACGCCTCAGGATGCTGATCTTTTGGGAAATTCGCGTCTGACGGTTCAAGAAACATGCCTGTAGTGTATCACGCGCGTGCAAAATTTTTCAGACCATGTACTGCCGTAATTCACGCATCGATACACGCGACAACGATTTCACCGTCTGTCGCTTGCGAAACATCACCGGAAGTAGAAGCGGCATCCGAAGTAACGCCCGTCGTGTTTCAGGCTCAACAATCATTCCGTACAACACACGACCCCCATCGTAAAACAAAATCCAGGGAAAACTGCGAAGAAGCTCTGCAACGGTAAGATCTTTAAATAACACAAGAAGCTGGTTGCGTGTTGCAAGTGCGGCAACCGACGGACGACGCATTTTTCTCGTCCGGAATCGTTGCCACAACGACTGATGTTCTGCGCCGAACATGCCGCGATAGTGATGCGCTCGCGCAAGAGGCGCAAAAAATGTTTTATGCCCTGCACGACGAAATCGTAATGCGAAATCGGCATCTTCACGATACGAAAAAAAGTCGCTGTCAAAAACTTCGTCTCCAATCATGACATCGCGAAGCGCTGTTGCACGCACCAAAAACACCGTTCCTGATGGGCCAAAAATATCTACGTTATCGTCATACTGCCCTGTATCCATCTCCCCCGCACCGCGATCCGTTGTTCGCCAACCCTTATGCAGCACCATGCCTGTCGAATCAAGAATATCTGATTTTACCGCATCGCTCTCGACGTCGCCGCGCTCAGAAAATGCCCGAAAAATCTTTGGCTGCACCGCATCGACATCAGGGTGTTCCTCAAGGACTTTTACGAGTTCTTCAAGCATTGTTGGCGCCCAATCCATTTCTGAACTCGCAATAAGTATTGCGTGCTCTTCCGGATCTCCCGTGTATCGTTCCATCGCAAGTCGTGCGAGCTGATTTTGCCCGCACGCAAAACCCATATTTCTCGTATTACGCACCGCGAGCCAATGCGGCTCGTTTTGCATAATATATTGCAACGCTTCCCCGTCCGGGTTCCCGTTATCCAAAATCCTCACGCTAAAATCTTTATGCGTCTGACTCCGTATAGCCGCAAACACCTCCGGCAAATACCGCCGGTCATTCCACGAGACGATGTTGATGGAGACGTGCATACACTATTCACGAAAAAGGTATTCCGTCGCATCAAGAAAATTCTCGTAAAGGCCTTCTTTCTTTAATGCCGCGATCAATGCTGGCTTCGTTCTTCCGTCAGCAATAAACTCGTGAATATTTTTTATAAAGTTAAATGACGCAAAACCTTCTTCGAAAGAATCCTCGGTAATGAGACGCTTTGCTCGTTCATATAGATCAAGGAGCTCTGAAGTCTTCTCTTGAAAATACTCTACGACGTGCGTCAATTCATGACGCAACGTTTCTTCGTCTGTATTGGCAAAAACAAGAACGATGTCGCGCTCTGGGTGATACGCCCCTCTACTTTGCGCAGAAACACCGTTCAAATAATATACAGGAACCGGTCGCGCAATACGTATACCAAGTTCCCCTCCAAGATCGGTAGCAGATGTAACTTTTGTTATTTCATACGCACTCTCACCGATCTGCACAGAATCTCCGACCCGTAACGCGGGCTTTGAGCTCTGCTCGAATGCGCCTTCATTTTTCATAAGTTAATGCCTCGACGCTGCGTGTTTCTTTGTGACGTTGAATCCAAGATACTTGCCGAGCATGAAGCGGGTTTGGGCATCCAGGGCTGGGAATGCGCCAAAGAGAATGAAGGTGATTGGAAGGAACGCCCATTGTCCGAGCATGACGAGCCAATTCCAGCGAGAGACTTTTTGCGGGCGCGGTGGAAGCATGAAGAAGCTGAGTGCGCCAGTAACGAACACGCCAAAGGTTGCAAGCTGCATGATGGCAGAAAGCGTGTACGGCGAGTTTACGACAATGGCGTTTTGCGAGCCTTCGATGGTCCAGAATGGAATGTAACCGAGGATGAAGATGAGAAGCGGTGCCGCGGCCCACGTAAACATTCCTTCAAGGTGATTAAAGAGATAGGTAAACTTTTTGAGTTTTGGAAGCTTTGGATGCTTCTTGAACTGCGTCACCATGTACGGAAAATGCTCCACGCCCCATGCCCAACGACGCTGTTGTTTGTACAGACCGACCAAGCTCTCCCAATAATTTCCACCAGCAACTGCGTCCATCGAAACGGGAAGAAACACTGGAGTAACGCGGTAATCGCCGTCGTATTTTAAGAACGCCTGCATGAAGATACGCGAGTCTTCGCTGACCAAATCCGGCTCATGGAAACCAACGTCAACCAACATTCGCCACGGCATGGAGTGCGATGAGAACGTCCACAAGCGCTCCGGACGAACAAGCTCACCGAGCAACCAAAACGTGGTACCGAATGCAGCAATGCGAACCGGCGCGGTTGCCGACCAAATATTGTTTGAAAACACCGTCACTGGCTGGAACGATGTGCGCGTTGGGTTCGGAATGGTCAGGAACAAGTGCGAAAGCTTTGCGAAGTATTGTGGGTGTGCAACGGTGTCGATATCGAACGCGGAAACGATAATGTCATCGTACGGAATCTTTTTATCGTCAATAACTTTCTTCACTTCACCCCCCATAAACTTCAAATTCGAACCCTTGCCCGGAATCTCGCCAGGCATACCGAACGGATGAACAGTCACCACAAAATCTGCAAACTTCTTGGCGTACTTCGCCTTGACGCTCGCGGCATACCTTCGGAAATTCTCTTCGTCACGTTGCTCGCCGCCAAGAACAACAATCATTCGGTCCGTCCGATACGGCCCGCGAAGCAATGATTGAATCGCTTCATCGATGATGGATTCATCCTCATGCAACGTTGGCAACATGATGACGTGATAGAGACGTTCCCATCCTGTAATCTTCTGTACTTCTGCGTACCAATCTACTCCAAGCGTTTTTCGGTACGATCGGTACGCCGCAATGACGTGAATAACGAAGTAATACACGCGAAGCATCCAGTACAAATCGAACACGATGATAAAAATGATCCCAGCGATTGGCGCGAACAACGAAAGCGAGAACGCGAAAGCGAGAACGCCCCACGCAAAGAGTCCAGGAATCATTTCAAGGAAACGATGTTCGCCGTACTGACCAAATCGGACTGCCATAGATTATGAAATAGTTCTTCGAAGTGCGTCCTTTTTTGTTGCGGTAATTGTGGGAGCATTCGCGTAGATTGGACGAAGCATGGGAACCGAGTGCATGCCGGCGAGGTCGATCAGCGCAGCACGATCGTCCACTCCAGGAGCAAGCTCAATGCCGTACATCGGGATCGACTGCATGAACGCAAACGTATTCGCCCATGCCAAAATGGTTCGAAGCGCAGTTGCCGAACCTGGACCGATAACCACAGCGAGATCGGAGATCGACTTCAGATCAACGTGCTGTTCGCGAAGCCAGGCATCGATCGTGAAAAGAAATTCCTCAGGGCTAACGCTGAATGTTTTTGGCGGAATCGAAAACGACGCACGATCGTCCGCGATAGCTCCAATGGTGAATTTCGCAATATCAGATCCGTTGACGTACAACATCATAGCTCTCCAAATGTACTCCACAAAATCACCCGCTTTGCACCGAGAATTGTCGCAAGGAATCGATCGCCAACGTCTTTGCGGTACAAAAACTCCTCTTTTGGCATGGCAGTAAAGTTCACTTCTCGCGCAATGTCGCGTTCAAACTCACGAATTGCTGCTGCAAGATGCTCAGGATCAATTGTTCCTACAATTAATACATCCGTCGGAACGTTTGTTGCGTCAACGAACCGTCCGGTCAGCAAAATAAGATCGATGTCGCCCTTCTCGCGAAGAACGCGAACAATCTCGCGGTTCATGAGTACCGCAGCCTTTCGCATGACGCCACGCAGATCCTCAAACAACGGAAATTCGATGTTTGCGCGATAGAACTTCTTCTTCTCCCCTTTCGTTTCTGGCTCGTCATCCTTCGTTTCCGTTGGAATAATTTTCCCTTCAACCTCAAGGACAATACCAACATCGACAAGATTCTTCAGTTCACGTCGAACCGCGTTTAACTGCGCATCAATACGACGCGTTAATTCTCTCACATAAAACGCTCGATCCGAGTTTTCTAAAAACAACGTCAACAATCGCGCTCGGGTTCGTGAACCAAAAAGTTGTTCAATGCGGAATTCTCCAGGTTTTACCGTAACAGACGGCTCGGTTGTGTTATCCATAGAAGAAGATCGCGTATATCAGCAAGTACTACTATACTGTAGGAGAAAGGAGGCTTATCCGCAACATGCCAAACCCATTATACCGTTTGAAATCCGCAGAACTCCTTGTTCCGGGCACAACTCCGGAATATTTGAGCGTTCGTACCATACTCTTGCCGCTTTCCCAGGGCCAAGGCTCTATCTTTGGCCTTGTCGATGTCACCCACCGCGATAGCGAAGCTCGCGAACGACTCCTTCATGCCATCGCGAGCCATCTTGAAGTATTTCGCGCAGATATCGACAAAGATGGCGGCAACATTCCTCGTCGTTTTGAAGCGATGCTCGTCGCGATGAATGCCGACATCGCGCGAATCACGCTCGAGAAAAATATTCTCCTGAAAAAAACAAACATTCTTGTCGGCGCTATTACGAACGACCAAGTGTTCTTTAGTGGAATTGGAACAAACCACGCGCTATTCCTTCACCGAACCGCAGAGCGCCGGTACGTCATTTACGAACTCGACGTTCAACTCGCAAGCGACGAAACATCGCCAGAAAAACCGCTCGTCACCGTGCTCGACGGAGAGCTGCACCCTGGCGACGTCTTTTATGCCGCGCGTCGCATTCCACCACACGCCCTTTCGCTCAGCGACTTGCAAGACATTCTCGTAACACTCCCTCCGCAAGGAGCATTGGAACGTATTCAGCAATTCGTTCCTCCAACGGTGCAGTTTGGCGGTATCTGCTTCCACGTTAGTGAGGAAGAACCTCTGGGGCCGCCAAAGAAAGCAAATCCCATGACATCGCTTTCTGATCTTGAGGAAACAAAATCCCGAACCGCTGATTTACTCGGCGAACAAACCCCTGACGTCCCACAGAAGCTTGCTCTAGGCCTCGCAACCACAAAAAAGATGCTCTCGACCTACAGCGACAGCGCAGTATGGCGCGGAGTAAAGCGCGCGGCACGATTCATCATTGGCGCCATTGAACAAGCACTCAAGCGCCGAGCAACGAGCGACACACGGTCTGGCTCTCGGTTTAGCGCGAGCGGACGACGCAATCGGCTTGGCGGTGTCGTGGGAAAAATCGACTCGCTCCGCCATTCAGGCATTACCGCATTTAATGACGCATCGCGAACCACAAAAGTTATCAGTATCGGCGTCGCAATCCTCATGATTATCGTCTTCATGAGTATTGCCAACCGTCAGGCAAGTCAAAAAACCGCGGAAGCAAACGTCGCATACCAATCGGCACTCACAAAAATCGAAGAAAAGCGCACTGCTGCAGAAGCAGCGATTATTTACGGCAACACCCAGGAAGCACAGACACTCGTAACCGATGCGACAAATCTCCTCGCAACGCTCCCCCGTGACACCGCAGCGCAAAAAACCAAAGCCGATGAACTCAACCGAGCACTCCAGGATTTACTCGGTAAAACGCGAGGAATGGAAACAGTTACGCCAGCAAAAGTCGCTGAGCTTCCGCAGCAATTCGCGTTCCCTCTCGTGGGCATTACCAGCTCTGGAAGTGCAATTTACGGCATCAGTGCCGATGCGTCTCCGTGGCGCGTCAATGAAGTGAGTAAGGCGATGGAGCGCGTTGATGTTGGTCAAAGCCTTGCGCAGAACATCGTTATTACCACGCAGGACGGCGACAATATGCTCACCGTCGACATGGACAAGCGTCTGTGGCGAACAACAGTCGCGACGCCTGCAGTGACGTCGCTGACGAGCGGCATCGACGGAATGGCAAGCATCGAAGACATTTCCTCCTACAACGACAACATTTATGCATTGAGTGCTGCGAGCGGGCAAATTGTAAAGATGCGCCCACAAGGTATTGGGTTCGAAGCGGGCACACCGTGGATTACCGCAAAGACGAGCGATCTCAGTCATGCAAAAGCGCTCGCGATTGATGGAAGCCTCTGGGTGCTTACTGACTCAGGAGTCGTCGTCTTTAAGAGCGGACGCGAAACGCCATGGGATCACGCTGCAATTGATCCTGCCCTTACAAAGCCACTCGATATCTGGACAGACGTCGATAGCAAATATCTCTACATCTTAGACGGAAGCGATGGACGTGTCGTTGTCATGGACAAAGATAAAGGCGGAATTGTTGCGCAGTACGTCGCGAATCTCTCCGGCGTTGTGAGCTTCGTGGTTCGCGAAAGCGAAAACCGTATTCTCCTCACCACACCAACGGCAGTGTATTCGTACACGGCAACGCATTTACTCAAGTAACACAAAACGCGAGTCCATATGTCGGACTCGCGTTTTGATTTCCGTAAATTATCGCAAGGAAATTTTGAACATCTTCTCCGGCATCTTCACCGCGTACTCCCCCGCGCCAAGCCATGCCATACCAAGCGAGGCAACAAGGAGCATAAACTCAAATTCCCAACCGCCGGAGAAACCCATTTTCCACTTCATGGTGAGGATTGCTCCAACCATGATTGCTGCAAGCGCGTAACCGGCATATTTCATGTATGCGCCAACGAGCATTGCCGCGCCCCCAAGAAGCTCCACAATTCCAACCGCCACACCAAGCCATCCTGGCATTCCAAGCTTCACAAACATCGCCATGACACCAGCGACGCTCGCGAGCTTTAATGCCCCGTGAGTAATAAATACCGCCGCAAGACCAAGACGAATACTCAACAGTCCCGCATCTGGCGTCGCCCATTTCATTGTCGTCATAAACAATCATTAATGAATACAAAGGCATGGTATCAAAAATCCCCCGTCGCTCGAAAGCGTCGGGGGATAATTGGATTTACTTCAAGGTCACGGTTGCACCTGCTGCCTCGAGCTTTGCCTTCATGTCGTCAGCTTCTGCCTTTGAAGCACCTTCCTTCACTGCCTTTGGAGCTGCATCAACGATGTCCTTTGCTTCCTTGAGACCGAGACCGGTTACTTCGCGGACTGCCTTGATGACGTTGATCTTGCTCTCGCCAGCGGAGGTGAGTTCAACAGTGAATGTTGACTTCTCTTCTGCTGCTGCGCCAGCTGCTGCTGGAGCTGCTGCCATCATCATTGCTGGAGCTGCTGCAGAGACACCGAAGTTCTCTTCCAACACCTTCACCAACTCAGAAAGATCAAGAACGGACATCTTCTCAATTTCGCTCACGATTGACTGAAACTTTGCTGGGATTTCCATAAAAAGATAAATGATTGTTGAATTACGCTGTTTTCTTTTCCTTCACTGCACCAAGCACATTGACCAAACCACGGAGGTTGCCAGCGAGAACGTTGACGAATCCGGTTGGCGTTGCGTTGAGTGTGCGAACGAGCATTCCAAGAAGTTGTTCCTTGCTTGGCAAGTCGGCAACACGCTTCACGTCAGCGGTACCAATGAGATGGTTTTCCAAGACACCAGCAACCAAGGAACCGATTTCTTTGTCTTTCAAGAAATCCTTGAGCACCTTTGCTGCGGTCACTTCGTCGCCATAGCTCACGGCAGTGAGAATAGAACCCTGTAACGCGTCGGGCACCACGCCTTCCACACCTGCTTCCTTTGCTGCAAGCGTCAGTAACGTTTTCTTCGAGATGAAGATATCAACGTTCTGTGCTCGAGCCTTGGCACGCAAGTCGTCGGCATGATTCATGGTAAATCCGGACACGGAGACAAAGGCCGCGCCTTTCATCCGCTTAAACTGATCCGCGATTCCCGCCACGATCTCGCGTTTTTCACTTCGAGACTTCGGCATAATGAACCGTTAAATGTAAAACGACCCCAGAAGGGCCGCAGAAATTCCTTCGAAGCTCCATAAGGAGCAAAGAAAGAGAGATTCTCGACAGGACTTACACCGAGGCTATATCGGCGACCTGTTGTCTGCGGATCTCGAGGACGGGGAAAGAGTATCACACGTTGACGGAAAGTCAAATAATCGCTAAGGTTCGCGCCGACAGGAATCCACTTCCCTCCTGTTTCAAGGATACCCGTGACCCAGACTCCCCCGAGCATGACGCCGGAAGAAGTTCGCAAACTCTTCGATGATGCGATCGCGGAAATGAAGATCTACTACAAGGCGATGCAGGCGAAGAACCATCTCCTCGTGGACTACGACGACTTCAGGGCCAACGCCGAGGCGCTCGAGACGCTGTTTCAGTCGACGCCTTTTGGTCAGTTCCCGGTGAATCCGGCGCCCGTCGATCTGAAGCACCGCTCCGTGGACTGGCCGATCTGGTTCGCCTACAGGGCGGTCGAGGCCATCGGCTACGCGGCACGGACGAACGAGGGCGAAGGCACCACCTTCGCGATTGCTGTCATGCCGTTTCGGAAGATCCTCGACTGGGACAGGGCGAAACCGGTCTTCGCAACGCCCAATGAGCGATGGAGCGAACGCCTTCAAAGCCAATTCGCATCCAGCCTCCGACGCAACGGATTCTACGGTGAGTGGTTCGTGGAGCTTTCGCTCCGCGAGAAACCGCTCCTGTGGATGAATGCCCTGGGAACGGGCGGGCGGGAATTCGAGTTCCGCCTCGACGACACGCTCGAGCTCGTCGATACGGCGGACTACGTCTTCGTCGAATCCACGGACACGTGGCTCCTCACCACCGAAGAGCGTGCGCATCGATGGGAGCGAATCGCCGGACTGCAAAAG
>CAYROW010000029.1:5540-10986 GCA_964425965.1 uncultured Gammaproteobacteria bacterium | reverse complement strand
TAGTCGTTGTGGGTTGGATGGAACACGGCGGTAAGGGCGTTTAAGCCTGGGGACGAGATTGGTCCTGGTGGCAGGCCTGGGTTCTTGTACGTGTTATACGGCGAATCAACCTCAAGATCCGCATATGTTGGGCTTGGGTTGTCGCCTTTAGTAATGTAATTGATGGTGGCGTCTGACTGCAGCGGCATGCCAATAGCAATGCGCTTCAAGAAAATATCCGCAACGTTCTTCATGGTTTCTGGCTTGCGAACTTCTTTCTCCACAATCGATGCCAACGTGAGCACTTCATGAATGCTCATTCCCTCTGCATCGCCATTTGGTGCGCCCAAGTCGCTAATGTGCCCTTTCATGGCATCGATCATGATGTTCGCAACGTCATCCGCTGTGGCGTCTTTGGAAAACTCGTACGTGTCAGGAAACAGATAGCCTTCAAGATCGACGCCTGCTGGTTTCATCGACGACGTGACGAACGCATTTGCCGATGCAGTTCCGTTGGCACCGACCGCGGCGTTCCATGCTTCCGTGGTGATGTTCGGCAAAGACTTCTGAATGCGGGCACCAATATCGGCGAGGGAGAATCCTTCGGGAATCGTTACGCGAACGACGTTTGATTCAATCTGATGCAACGCAGCCATAATGTCGCGGTAACTCGAGTCCGCAAGAATCGTGTACGTTCCCGGATAGACGGTTTGGGAATCGAAGACGCGGGCGTAAAAACGAAGACCAAGCTCAGAGTCGATAATCCCTTGCTCTTTCAGCTCGTGTGCGACAAGGCCAAATCGATCCCCGGCGTTGATAGTGAGCGAAATCCTCGCATTCTCTGCGCCTTCAAACCCAGGCGTTGGATGCGCAAACCACGCACGGCCAGCAAACATCGCTGCAAAGAATCCAACAACGACGACTGCGCCGCCAATGAGAACTGCAAGCAGCTGAGCTTTTCCTTTCAATGGATTCATTGATCGTCGTTCCCAGGAATATGTTGGCATAGAATTTACGGTTGAATTGACGCGACATGTGCAGAAACTCGCGCTAGTCGTTCGTGAGTTCCAGAATCAAACCAAGGCTCAGTAGCATGGTAGAAGCCAACGCGGCGGCCGGAAGTGGCGATGCGCGGCCAAACATGAACCTCGTTCGAAATCGGCATCACGTCGTCAACAATATCGCGAACGGATGTATTCATGATGTACCAACCGGAGCTAATAAACCCAGTTGCTTTTCCCGCAAGCTCCAGTTCTGCCTGCGAGCGATCAACGTACGCATCAAGATTGCAATAATCGGCATCAGGTCGAAGAATCTCGTACTTCGCAATGTCTGCACTCGGGAGCTCGATTCCGGCAATGGTTGCAATATCGCCATGCAATCGGTGTCGTTCAAGAAACTTCTCGACATCAATCCAAAACAAGTTATCCGCGTTCGCAACAATAAAGTTTTCGTTCAGAGCATCCCAGTTCACCAACTTCGTCCAACCACCAGTTCCCATTGGCTCCGGCTCAACAAGATACGAGAGATTCATGCCGAGCGTTGATCCGTCGCCGAAAGTATCGGAAATCATGTGACCGAGGTGAGCGACAGAAATCGCAACGTTCGTAATGCCCGCTGATCGCAAATGCTCCAATACGTACTGCATCATGGGTTTGCCATGAATCTGCACCAATGGCTTCGGAAGATTATCCGTCAGTGGTGCAAGCCGAGTGCCCTTCCCTCCCGCAAGAAGAATAGCCTGGATCATAGAAGTTCCAGGGTAGCATGAACGCTACTCCCCGTTCAACGATGAACGTGTGCGCAACAGTGCGTGACGAACCAATGTGCTATTTGCGACGCTGATGTCGGCGCCAATGGTGAATTGACCCCACAGTGTTGGCGGAATATCAATGACGTATTGCGTCCAGTCTGGGCCGTATAACATTGCTGCGAGTTCCTCATTCGGGATCCATCGAAGGACATTGTTTGCCTCAAGCACATACACGGCAGAAGACGGAGCGATCTTGATGAGCACTGTTCCAGGTTTTGGAATCATGGGCATCCCAAGCGGGTACCACAGCGCATCAGCGTCTGACAGCAACACAACGTCACGGAAAGAGCGCGCATACCAACGCAATGGAAAACGTTTGTCGACTGATCATATATGCACCATTTTATCACGGCAACAAACATGAAAACAAAACACGCCCCGTGAGAGGCGTGTATTGTTTTTGCTGTTACTTTGAATTGAGTGCGTTTCGTGTCTGCATGGAGCTTGTGTCGACCGTGATGTCATTCACCGATGTCACGTCATCACCATGGTTGAAGTGTCCCCATGCGGTGACTGGAACATCGATCACGTAATCTGCCCAACGTGCACCGTACAAACTCTTTGCGATTGATTCTGAAGTAATCCATCGAAGCGTGTTGTCAGCTTCCAATGCGTACACACTGTTCACCGACTGAATCTTGACGAGAACGACACCTGCCTTTGGCAACATTGGAGCGCCAATGGTGTAGTTTGCCAAGTAGTCATCAGCAACGTCGATGATGGAGTCGAAATTGTCTGCGTAGGTGAAGAATGTCTGGCTATCCAAGAATGGTCGGCGGGTTGTGCCATCGATGTAGTACACCGTGGTCCAAGACGCACCCTTCATGAAGGTTCCTGTTGGAAGAAGTTCTGACGATCCCGAATCGGTGTCGACTTCTTCAGCCGGCGGAGTTGTTGTGTCGGTTCCGTCGGTCCCGATGCTGAATGCATCAGATGTATCTGTTGCCAATACCGTCATCAAATCTGTTCCCTGTGCACGAACCGTTATGCTCTGCGCAGCGATATCTGGTGCAGTCCAGGTGTAAGAACCGTCATTTGCCGTTCCGGTAACAATCGATGAGTAGGTGATACCTCCGTCGGTCGAGTAATCAAGATTGACTGCAGAAATTGCGCCAGTTCCTGATGCGGTTGACCAAGTGATGACAATGTCATCGCCAGCGTCGTATGCAGAGGTTGCTTCAGGAGCAGTCACCGACATTCCGTACGTTACTGGCGTTGCAGTTGCGGTGCCATTTGACGTTCCACTTGCAGCAAACATTGTATCTGCAGTGACCGCCGCATCTGTTTCCTGCACGTTGTTTGAACCGTCTGTAGTAATGATGGTGTATGTTCCCGTGCTTCCTGCGACGACTGGGTTAATGACGTGTGCAATGGTACAAGTCTGAGCACCAGCCGTTTCAATGGTTCCGCCGCTTCGGGTAATAGTCACAATCTGACCTGCAACGCCAGCAGCGAATGAGCCATCCATGGTTGAGCAATCTACGTCACTGCTTGCGACGTTGGTCAATGTGAATCCTGATGGGAATGTAACTTTAATTTTTCCGTTTGCTGCAATCGAGGTCACAATCGTGAAACTGACGGTTGCAGTTCCCGTGGTTCCAACGGTTGTGCTTGCTGGAGCAACGTTTGTCGACGTCAATGCTGCGGCGGTTGTCGCGACAGTGATTGGCGCGCTAATGAAGGTCAGACTGTTTGCACCAGTATCGTCAACCGAAATCACTAAGTTCGCGGCATCACGTACGTAGTTGTTATCGTTAACAACGAAGAAAATGCGCAAAATATCTGTTGAGTCCATCTGCTGGTTTGCCTGGATGGTGATTAAACCCGTGTTTACTGCGGCACTCGCTGCGAAGCTAATCGCTGTGTTGTCTGTTGTACCGGCATCAGTATCCACGTAGCTCACGAACCATTCACCAACTGTATCAAGGTCTGTAAGAGCTGCAGAGAGCGATGTTCCCCAGCTGTTCGTTGGGAAAAGGTTTGTATTCACCTGCATTGTAAAGTTGTTTTGCGCTCCAGCAATTCCGCTCGCACCGACGGTGAAGTCGACGCGCGCATAAGTCTTTGCACCAACAGTGAACGTCGCGGAACCACTTGGGCTTCCGTATGTTGCGGTACTTGCGTTATCAGAACCGCTGCTGACTGCCGTACGAATTGTTGCAGTTCCCTGTCCTGCAGCTGCGTGCGCGTACTTTGGCTGGAACGATCCAGTCACGACCGTCGCAATAATTGCCATGAAAAGGCTTGCGGATAACGCCTTGCGGAGCTTTGCTCGCAATGGCATTGCCGTGGCCGATGATGTTCGAACGTCAGTCATAGGAATGGTACGTGAATAAATAAGAAGCCGTAATTCACAAGAATCATACTCCAAAACCTTCGCGATACACGGATCGCTTATCCACAAAGCAATATCTCCAAGCACTTCTTCACTTTCACATGACCGATGACGTGGCAACGGAAAGAAAGATCCACGAAACAACAATTCCAAAAATGCATCCGACGAGAACATCAGTAACGTAATGCACACCAACCATAATTCGAGAGATTCCAATAAGAAGCGCAAGAACAAACACGCTCACGCTCGCCCAAACACCAAAGGTCGATCCATCAAGGAATACTGCCGACGTCGCAACGGCAAACGCCATACTCCCCGCAGAATGCGCCGACGGGAATGACGGCGTTCGAAACCACATCGCAATAGCCGAGTGCGCAATTGCTGGTCGTGGTCGACGAATAATAAGCTGAAGGCCAAGAGTAATTGCGTGCGTTAAGGCAACTGGCAGCAACAGCGAATACCACGGCACACGACCGGAAAAAATCATGAGAACTCCACAAGCGAACAGCACCACGATGCCGTACGTCGCAAACATGCGCCAAAATAAAAGCATCGGCTTTCCGGCGTCACGCAAACGCGTTGTGAGATGTTCATCGAAGTGCATCATAAAGTCGTTCTTTCAGTGCACGAATTCCGTCACGCATGGATTGTATCGTACTCAGCACCTTTTCTCGATTGCTCGGAGGGATAAGATTTTTGTTTGCAAACGCACATTCGTTCACCAGTGGGCACGCCCAGCATCGAGGTTTCGCGATACAAATCGTGCGACCAAATGGAACAAAAACTCGATTCACCATCGGCTGCATCGATTCTGGAATAATTCGCAAGAGTGCCTGTTCAGTGGCTTCGACGGTTTTTGTCTTCACCCATCCGAGTCGATTCACGACACGGTGCACGTGCGTATCGACAGCAATCGCTGGCGTATTGAATGCTGCAACAAGAATGACACTCGCGGTTTTCCTGCCAACGCCCGGCAATCGCACTAATTCATCCATCGTTTGCGGCACTTCTCCACCGAACTCATGAACAACGAGCTTAGCCATCTGTGAAAGATTCCGAGCTTTCTGCCGGAACATGCCGATCGTGTTGATTGCGTTTGTGATTGATTCCAAGTCGGCAACAGCTAAATCGTGTACGGTTGGAAACGCCTGAAAGAATCCTGGCGCAAGCTTCAAAATCTGTTCGTCCCTCGTTCGCGCCGAAAGCGCCACCATCACAATCATGTGATAGGGCGTGCCAACATGCAGCGCACCGGTATCAGGATAGAGAAGGGAGAGTTTTTGGAGGGTTTCAATTGGGTTCATACCTATTCACCTCCC
>CAYROW010000029.1:0-5440 GCA_964425965.1 uncultured Gammaproteobacteria bacterium | reverse complement strand
GGAACCGGGTTCGTACTGTGTTCTTTGTCGATATCGTGCGTTTGAACATTCAATACCTCTTCAGCGTTTCCGTGGTCAGCGGTCACGAGAAGCGCGCCGTCAGCAGCAAGCACCGCATCAATAATTCGCGCAAGACACGAGTCGATTGTTTCAATAGCGGTAATAGTCGCCTGAACATTTCCGGTGTGCCCAACCATGTCCGCATTCGCAAAGTTACACAAAATGGCATCGTAATTTCCGCGTGCAATTTCCTGAACAAGACGATCAGTAATTGCAACCGCCGACATTGCCGGCTGTTCAGCGTAGCTCGCAACGTGCGGTGACGGAACCAGAACCCGATCTTCATGTGGAAACGGCTCTTCGCGCGTTCCGTTCAAAAAGAATGTCACGTGCGCATATTTTTCGGTCTCCGCAATATGCAGCTGAACAAGCCCGGCATGTGAAAGGACTTCCGCGAGTGGATTCGTGATTTTTTCCGGCGCGTAGGCAACATGAACCGGCAGTCCTTCTTCGTACTCGGTCATGGTGACAAACATGAGACCCTGAATGTACGTCCGTGGAAATTTCTCGAACGCAGGAATCACGAACGCTTTTGTTATTTCTCGCGCACGATCCGGACGGAAATTCCAAGAAATCACTGCGTCGTCTGCTCCAATGGTCGCGACAGGCTTTCCCTGCTTTGTCAGAACCGTCGGAACAAATTCTTCATCATATATCTCGCGAGAATACGAGAGCTCGATCGCCTCGAGCGCATCCTCTGCGAGAACGTCTGATGTTCCAAGCGCCATCGCGTTATACGCCTTTTCGATTCGATCCCAGCGATTGTCACGATCCATTGCGTAAAATCGCCCACTCATCGTTGCGAGCTCACCAATACCAATCTCCTTCATTTGTGCGAGTGCGTTTTTTACAAAATCGAGTCCTGAGTTATAAAGCGTATCGCGACCGTCGAGAATTGCATGCACCGCGACACGTTTCAATCCATATTCTTTTGCCATCCGAAGGAGCGCAAAGCAATGTTCATCAAATCCGTGAACTTTTCCTGACGATAAAATGCCCATGAGGTGCAACACGCCGCCGCTTGCTTTTACTTTCTCAAGCGCGCCAACAAGCGCAGGATTCTTCATGAATTCCCCGCTTGCAAGAGACTTTGTTAATCGCGGCAACGTTTGGTAGTACACGCGGCCAGCACCAATCGCTAAGTGGCCTACCTCGCTATTCCCCATTTCTCCCCAATTCAATCCAACCTCTTCGCTTGATGCGCGCAACGTCATCGACGGATACCGCGATGTCATCATGTGAAACGTTGGTGTGTTTGCGCGAGTAATTGCATTGCCGTCACCATCCGGAGCAATACCAAAACCATCCAAAATGCAAAGAACTACCGGACGTGGACGCCGCGCGTTTCCCGAATTTTCGGCCGTCATAATAACGGCATGATACCACGCAACTTATCGCACGGCCACCACGTCAGTTCCCGTCTTTACAAATGTTGATGGCGCAAGTTTTTTTAATCCAAGAAATGATTCTCGCGCTGTCACACTATCGAGTGATCGCAATTTTGCAATTTGCATGTCGAGACGATCGCGTTCATGACGTAACTCCACATTGCGTTCCTGTAATTCACGAACTGCGTAGCCCTTTGTTGCAGCGCTATTCACCTGACCGACATACAGCACACCGAATGTCAGCATGCATCCAACGCTGAGCGCACTCATGACTCGCGGATTTTTCCACGCGCGAATGAAAATGTTTTTTCCTCCTTGTACCTCCATACAATTCGTTAAATTTTCTCAACAATGCGTAACTTTGCACTTCGTGATCGTGGATTTTCTTTCATCTCAGCCTCTGTGGCAACAATCGGTTTCTTGGTGATTGGCCTTACGCCAACCTGAGTTTTAAAAAGCTGTTTTACCAACCGATCCTCGAGTGAATGGAACGTAATCACCGCGCATCGTCCGCCGCTATTCAGCGCATCGATTGCTGCGAGCAATCCTCGCTCAACTTCACCGAGCTCGTCGTTCACCACAATGCGCAACGCTTGAAATGTTTTCGTTGCGGGATGAATTTTTCCCTGCCGATGCACCACGCTCGCAACAATTTCGGCAAGCTGGTACGTCGTATCAATCTGCATCTGTCGTCGAGCGTCGACAATTGCTTTTGCGATAATCGCACTTCGCGGTTCTTCGCCGAATCGACGAAGAATCGATGCAAGATCGTCACTCGACCATGTGTTCACAATGGTCTTTGCCGAAAGTTCCTGGCGCGTGTCATAGCGCATATCGAGCGGCCCCTCCTTCATGAAGGAGAATCCTCGCGATGCGTCATCGACGTGCACTGAAGAAAATCCGAGGTCAAAGAGCATGGCATCAAAAGTCCCGAGGTCACGGGTACCAAGTGATCCGAACGAATCATGAACAAACGTTACCCTGTCACCAAACGCCGCGCATCGTTCTTTGGCAACCGCGAGATTCCGATCATCACGATCAAATCCGACGAGCTCACCATGAGGTGATGTTGCCGCGAGCATAAGCTTCGCGTGTCCACCAAGACCAACGGTGCCATCGAGAACCCGATACCCCGGCTGTAACGCCAGTCCTTGAAGGACTTCGTGAGCAAGAACGGGAATATGATCGAATGTTTCAGAGTTCATAGGGCGCTAAAGTCCCACAGAACCGAGCTGTTCGGCAATACTCTCGGCATCTTTTTCTGATGCGCTCACGTAGGTTTGCCACTTTTCCGCGTCCCAAATTTCGAGCCGCGTATTCACTCCCACGATGACAACGTCCTTCCGGAGCCCTGCGTACTGGCGCAAATACTCCGGAACGACACACCGTCCCTGCTTGTCTAACACCACGTCCATTGCCCCAGCAAGCATGAGCCTGGCGAATGCACGAGCGTGAGCAGCCCCTAGGGGTAAATTCGCGAGCGATGTCGCTAACTTGCCCCACTCCTCCATGGGCAGCAGGAATAATGAAGAGTCCAAGCCTCGCGTCACCACCGCGCCATACGCGAGTGCTTCTCGAAACTTCATCGGAACGGCGAGCCGTCCTTTGTCGTCGATAGAATGTTGGTATTGACCAAGAAACATAAAGAACATGGCGATGGTGTTTGCGTGAGGGAGATCATGAGTTTCCCCACTTTCTTCCTCATGCCCCCACTTTACACCACTTTGACGCTCGAGTTCAGGAAATTTGGCTAAAACTTGTGGATAACCGCCACTTCTGGTACCGTAGACTCCGTTCCTCCCGATTCGCACCCTCGCGAATCACGCTCCAACCTTGTTCCCCGGAGTCCCCTTGATCCCGTTCTCCTCCCTCCGTAACGCGTTCATCTTCCTCTGCCTGGTCGTCGTCGTGTTCCTCGGTCTCATGCGGCTCTCCGAACCGCCCAAGAAGACGAATCCGCCCGTCGTGGTTCCCAAAACCGCGACGAAAGTCGATTACGCCGAGACCTTCGACAGCAACGAGCAACCAACCCTCGACGAAAAGGTCGACGCGACCGTCGACGAGCTCTACTCCCTGGGACACATGGGCAACGAATCGCCCAGCGCCGTCTCCGAACGAAAGGACGAGCTCAGCGCCTGGCGGAAGAACAATGCCGAGACCTGGAAGGACATCGGGTTCAACCTTCGAACCTGCGCCACCGCGCGCTTCCTGCGAGGCCTCGCCCAAACGCCGGACATCGCAATCGACGAATGCATGGATGCCGACTACAGCCTGAGCGGCGGGCAATAACGGCCCACGAACGAAAAGCCCCCAGCGTGCTCCTGCGATACGTCGCAGTCGGAGCACCGGGGGCTTTCGAATTTATCTCTTTATGTTTCTTTTCGGAATTCCTGAATTTCTCGATCGCAGCACTCGATGATACGCGCCGGCAAAGCGATGCGCTTCGTCACGGGCACGTTGCAAGATTTCTTTTGATGATTCTGCAATACGGCGCAGTTCGGGATTTGATTCATCGTAGACAAGCCGATCTTGTTTACGATCAAATCCCTTCGCGATACCAATTACCGGGATCTCGATACCAAGTTCTTTCATCACTTCTTTCACTCGATTCACCTGCCCCTCTCCCCCGTCGATAACCATCAAGTCTGGAGCTTCCCATCCCCCCACTGCCAACTGCCCACTCCCTACCACCCTCTTCAACCTTCTCCTCATCACTTCTTCCATTGCCGCAACATCATTTGCTCCATCAAAACTTTTCATCTTGAATTTGCGATACGCCGCTTTGTTTGGCTGTCCGTTTTCGAAAACAACCATGCTTGCAACGTTTGATGTTCCTGAGATGTTCGCAATGTCGTATGCCTCGACGCGACCAAGAACGTTGATGAATGTCTCTCCCTCTACTGCCAACTGCCTACTCTCTACTCCCTTCTCGCCATCCCAATCGTCGTCACGCGTAATGAGTGCTACGTCGTTCACGTGTTCAAGTGCGTTGATTTTGTTACGCAAGTCTGCGGCGTGCTCAAAGTCTTTTGCGAGCGCGGCGCGTTTCATTTCTCGCGTCATCTGCTTCACGATCGACATTTTCTTTCCATCAAAGAACTGGATAAGCTGTCGGATAATTTTTCGATAATCTCTCTTCGAGATCGCTCCAGTGCATACGCCGGGACAACGGCCGATTTGCGCGTCAAAACACGCTTTTTTTCCGGGCTCGCATACGCTCCACGGAATCGATCGACGAACCAATTCGAGCGCAGTCCGAAGCGATCGGCTACTAATATACGGGCCAAATACGGTGAGAAACTTTTTCTTTGCCGTTTCGGTGAGCGATTTTGTAAACGGCTGGATTCCCATTCGCTCAAGATCAAGTCCACGAAGCAATACCGGTTTTGGGAAATCTTCGTTGGTAATGCACAGGTACAAGAAACTCTTATCGTCTCGACTCAAAATGTTGTACGGCGGCTGGTTCTTGCGAATCTGGTTCGATTCCAAGACGAGCGCCTCAATAACCGTCGGGGTTTGGACGTAATCAATACGCGCAATGTTCGCAACAAGATCAGCAATTCGACTGTTGTGCGCTTTAGTGAAATACGACCCCACTCGCTTCTTCAGACTCGTCGCCTTCCCAATGTAGAGCAGCCGATCGTTCAAATCATAATAAAAATACACCCCAGGAGTGTCTGGAAGTTCGCCGTTCAAAATGCGAATAGAGGAAGGGATCATTCAGAAATATTAGCAGAATTAAACGAAATCGGAAACTGGCCTGCCGGATTCTTGGAGTGGGCTGGGAGATGAAGGAGGCTGGAACCTTTGAATGGTTGAGACGGGAAAGCGACGTGCGGGGGTAGGGGTACTCGATTTGAAACGGGGGTCTTTCTTAACGCAACTCATTTGCATTAAGAAAACGGTGGTCGGTTTTGGTGATCTGCGAGACTGGCGATAATGCGGCGTGCAATCAGCGATGGTACATTTTCGAGTTCGAAGTGATGATTTGT
>CAYROW010000028.1:3974-11188 GCA_964425965.1 uncultured Gammaproteobacteria bacterium | reverse complement strand
ACATGTTTCTTCACTCCGCGCGGCGACGCTACGCCGCGACGTCTCGCTATCGCTCGACTACGGCTGTGCCATCTGTGCGCTCGTTGCGAAACATGCACCCTCGTCACTGGTGCTCGCATCATTTAACGCCACCCCTCGGCTCGATCAGTCGCCCAAATGAGTCTCCATCCACACGGCGTCGCAAAATCTTTTTTTGCGGATTTCCGCGAAAAATGTGCATAAGATCGGCAGTTGTCCCCACGAATTGCACACTTATCCACAAAGTCATCCACTTTTAGCCAAATCCTCAGGCTTTCATAGCTGTGGATAATTGACTATGATGCCTCCGAAGTTCATACGCCTCAATACATTCCTAAGCCCATCACCACCTGCTGCACATCTATGAATACACACGAGCTTTGGGAGGCGGTTTTAGGAGAAATGGAGCTTAAAGTGAGCAAGGCCCACTTTACAACGTGGTTCCGAAAAACGTTTGTCAGCGACTACCACAACGGAGAAGTCGTTATCGGAGTTCCAAACACCATCACCCAGCAGTGGATTAGCAAAAAGCACCACCGCGACATTCTCGAAACCATTCAAGGAATCACCAATCAGGCCGTTCGTAGCCTCACCTATAGAATAGCGACACGAACCGAAGCGCCCCAGCCGCTCGTTCTCGAAGAGAAGAAGCCGACTCCCGTCCGAGAAACGGCAGAAGATTACGGGTTTGTTGCAACCGGAAGCGCGGAAACTGGAGGAACCGGAACAATCACCGTTAATCCACAGTACACATTCCAGACATTTGTTGTCGGAAAACAGAACGAGCTCGCTCACGCCGCAGCTCAGGCTGTTGCCGCACAACCAGGCGGTGCCTATAACCCACTCTTCATTTATGGTGGTGTTGGATTAGGAAAAACGCATTTGCTCCACGCAATCGCCAATGAAATGCGTCGCCGTAACCCAAATGTTCGCATCCTTTACGTGACCTGCGAACGCTTTACCAATGATTTTATTAACGCGATTCGCTCCGGTAAAGGAAAGGAATTTAAAGATCGCTACCGCAACGTCGATCTCCTTCTCATTGACGACATTCAGTTCATCACTGGAAAAGAAGGAACTCAGGAGGAATTCTTTCACACATTTAATGCACTACATCAGGAACAGCGTCAGATTGTTATTTCGTCAGATCGTCCACCAAAATCTATTACAAGCCTTGAAAAGCGTCTTCAGTCACGCCTGGAATGGGGAATGCTTGTTGACGTTGGCATGCCGGATCTCGAGACCCGTATCGCGATTCTTCAACGCAAGTGTATGGAGAAGGCGTTCCCGCTTGATCGAGAAATTCTTCACTATGTTGCAAGCAACATCTATTCAAACATTCGTGAACTCGAAGGCGCACTCAATAAAATTATCGCCATTCACCAATTCCGAAACATTTCCCCAACTCTCGAAACGGTAAAACCAATTATTGCGAGCTTTGAATCGGAAAATGTCCGGAAAACGGTCACTCCTCGCCAGCTCATTCTCATCGTCTCCGAATACTTCGATATTACTGTTGAGGATATTCTTGGAAAATCCCGCGAGAAAAAGCTCGCATTCCCGCGCCAGATCATCATGTATCTCATGCGGGAAGAAATGAAAACGTCATATCCGGCAATTGGCGATGAGCTTGGCGGACGAGACCACACAACAGCAATGCACGCGTACGGCAAAATCTCAGAGCTCGTTAAAACAGACGAGAAACTCCAAAAGGATCTTGAGCTCATTAAACAAAAGCTCTATGCGGGATAACGTGGGGACAGAAGGTGACTACCCTGTGAAATGGGGATGAATTGTGTAAAAGGCCGTGGATGGGTGGGTGAAGTTCCCTGGGGAAACGGGTAGGATAACAAGGGGACAGAAACGCGATCTCAAAGCAGTCACCAGGTTATCTCCACCGTCCTCACCAGAGTCCACACGGGCCGTCCACCACGAGAAACAGCGAATACCCGTGCCACGAAACGCTCTCCGCGATTATCCACTTCATCCACACCCCTTACTGTTACTACTGGTTCTTATAGAGATATTAATTTCCTGAATGTGAAGCTCTCTTGTACGCGAGAAAATTTATACCAAGGTCTGGCAATCACCAGTCACATCTCTGGAAAGAACGCGAACCTTCCTATTCTGAACAACGTCTTACTTAGAGCCGATGTCGGAGGAATCAAACTCACTGCAACAAACCTTGAGCTCACTATTACCTGCACCATTCGAGGAAAGGTGGATCAACCAGGTGAATACACGCTTCCCTCGAAGCTTTTTGCTGACTACGTTGCACTCCTTCCAAATGAACGAGTCGATTGTGATCTTCTCGACCACGCGGTATCGATCGTTTGTGAAAAAACAAAGACGAAGATTAATGGAATTCCAGCAAACGAATTTCCACTTATTCCTCCGGTCACTGGCGGTGTTCGATTTGTTGTTCCAGCTGCTGCACTTGATTCCGCGCTTGGTCAGGTATTGTTCGCTGTGGCGACGAACGAGGCGCGACAAGCACTTACGGGTGTCTTCATGCACTTTGATGGTCTAAATAAACAGCTTGTCCTTGCGGCGACGGATAGTTATCGACTCGGCGAGAAGACGATAGCGCTCGGAGAGACTGCGGAAGGGGAGCGAAAGGCAATTGTTCCATCTCGAACGCTTGGTGAACTTCGAAGAATTCTTAGTGTTCTTCGTGATAGTGTCGAAAATCCAGAAAACATCGATGTTGAATTAACGGATAATCAAATTGTTTTCCGTTACGGTACCGTTGAACTTTCCTCAAGGACGGTTGAAGGAGTGTATCCGGACTATCGACAGATTATCCCCAAGACGTCGGCGACGGATATTATCATCGATAAGTCTGCATTTTCTCAGGCTATCCGCAGAACGAGCCTGTTTTCGAAGGCTGGTTTGTTCGACGTACGTCTCGAAGCGAATCCGGCTGAAAAAATGGTTACCCTTTCTGCGGCTGACGTTGGTCGAGGAGAGAATACGGTGACTGTTGAAGGAGAAATGACGGGAAATGTAAACTCTGCAGTATTGAACTTCCGATATCTTCTTGATGGCGTAAATGCGATGACGTCGGAAAAAATCGTGTTGAAATTTATTGACGCGATGCAGCCTTGCGTTGTGATGCCGTACAATCTTCCAGACGAGAAATATCTCTACATCGTGATGCCAATCAGGCAGTAGTCGTGAAAGGACAAAAGGTCTCGGCATCCGAAATACAAAACCCACCGTTATTGCGCGGTGGGTTTTGTATTTCTTATGGCGTTGATGGTGCTGTAGGCGTGATGAAGACGTTCTCAATCGGGATTCCGGTCGTTGGCGCTGGTGTTGTGACGTTGACGACGACAGGGCTTGATTCGCGTGTTTCTCCAGTTGGTGTTGATGCGCGTGCGACGAGTTGATATCGGCCGTCACTGGGTATTGTCCATGGAATACTCGTGATTGACGATGGGCTTGATGTGCTTCCGATGACGGTTGTTGCGCCAGTCCACAAGTTCTCCGCAGTGATCTCAAGATACGTCACGTCGCTCACGTCTGGAATTTCTGTGACAACGGTATACGCGCTACCTGAGCTTTCAATGGTCTGTTCTGAGAATGGGTTTGTAATGTGGAACGTTGCCGCTTCTCCTCCGGACTCGTTTATGGAGATTGTCACGCTCGTGCTGGCACTATTATCGACGTCATCATAGAGCGTGGCTCCGAGTGTGTGGCTTCCTGTTGTTACCCAACTTGGGAGAGTAAACGTTTCGCCGTTCATGTTGTGCCCAGTGAAGACTGATGCACCGTCAATGGTGTATTCCACTCGCGCGAATGAGCGCTTCGTTGATGCATTGAGCGTTGTGGAAATTGACCGCCCAAGCGTCTGGCCATCTTGTGGGGATGTTAATGCAATTGTTGGTTGATTTTCCGCGGTGTGAACAGTATCTGTCTCTGTTGGGATGTCTTTGCATGCGGTAATAGGGGACTCTCCAGGCTTGAGACTTGCGTTGTGTTTTGTGATCCAGGTTTGTACTGCTGTTTCCCAAACAGAATAACTTGGATCAGCGGAAGGATTTTCCGGGACCGCTCCACGTGGGTCGTTTTTGTTTACGTATGTGAGAATAGTGTGATATTCACCGCATGTTTCAGTTTTTTTGTATCGGTCAGGAGTGAATTCATTCGCGAGCATTCCTGTTGAGGTATCAACGGTATATGTCGTGACAGGGATGTTACCGTCGAGCATGTCTTTTCCGGTTGATGGGATGGTTGGTGTTGGGAATGCTTCGATCGGCGTTCCGTCGAGCGCCTTTTGCATGAACTCTTTCCAGATTGGTGCCGCAACAAATACCGCCTCTGCATTTTTCTTCATTTGCGTTCCATCAGTATTTCCAACCCACACGCCAGCGGCGAGCGATGGCGTGTATCCCATAGTCCACGCGTCGTTAAAATCACTCGTTGTTCCTGTTTTTGCTGCTGCAGGACGTGCACCGAGCTGTAGCGCGCTGTTGACACCGAAAATGTATGAACGTGCATTGTTATCTGAGAGAACGTTACTAACGGTATTCGCGATGTTTGCATCGATGACTTGTGTTCCGACGTGATCTTCCGCTTTCCACTCCTCAAGCGTTGCGCCGCTCGCGTCAGTCACTTTCAAAATTCCAGATGTTGTCTGCTGCAAACCGTTGTTCGCAAATGTTCCATACGCACGAAGGTGATCGATCATGGTGACCTCTCCGCCACCAAGGACGAGGGAAAGTCCAAATCGTGAACGATCGTCGAGTGTGGTGTATCCCATGCGCTGCAGGAAGGTAATGGCGCTGTCGACGCCGACGAGATACATCGTCTTCACCGCGGGAATGTTTAACGATCCCTGAAGTGCTTTTCGCATTGTCAGGTATCCGTGTTCGGTGAAGTCGTAATTGTGAGGCTCATATGGACCTGTTTCCGTTGGGAAAACGGTGTCGACGTCCCAGAGAATGGTATTTGGCGTAAAACCCTTTTCCCATGACGCTGCATAAATAAGCGGTTTCATGCTACTTCCAGGCTGGAGTGGTTGTTGTGTAACGTTCACCTGCCCTTGAATGTCATCATTGAAATAGTCGGCGCTTCCGACCATTGCAAGAACTTGTCCGGTCTTTGGGTCGATCGCGAGAAGTCCCGCGTTATTAAAACCATACGTTGCACTTTTTGCCTCGACTCCGGCGTTTACGGCGGCTTCTGCGGCCATCTGCTTATCGTAATCAAGTGTGGTGATAACGTTCAGTCCGCCGGTTTCTACCTCGCGTTCGGTATAGCTTGTTTCCAATTGATCTTTCACCCAAAGCACAAAATGTGGAGCGGTAATGTTTCCAAGCTTTGCGACAACAGGCGTTTCTTTCGCGAGCGCTGCAGCAACGTCGTCATGCGACGCATATCCGAGCTCTTCCATGCTTGTTAAAATCCAATCTCGGCGAGCTTTCAAGAGCTCTGCATTCTTTAAATAACGACTCGGTTGTTTTGGAAGAGCGGCAAGTGTTGCGGATTCTGCGAGATCGAGATCTTTTACGTCTTTGCCGAAATACGCTTGGCTTGCCGACTGCGCTCCGTAGTTTGTTGCGCCGTATCCAATTTGGTTTAAGTACAATCCAAGAATTTGTTCCTTCGTGAATTTATCTTCAACAGCGTACGAAAGGAGAATTTCTTTAATTTTTCTGATGTATGTTTTATCGAGCGTCAAAATAACGTTACGAACCATTTGTTGCGTAATCGTGGATGCTCCTTGTGCTTTGCATCCACATTTCACGTCTTCGTAAATTGATCGAGCAATGCCAATATAGTCGATGCCGTGATGCGTATAAAAACGCCGATCCTCAGCAGTGATTGTGGCGTTAATGAGATTTTGTGGGAGCTGATCGAACGGGACGATGGTTCGTTTTTCGTTTTCAGCGATTTCGTAGAGAAGATGTTCCCCGGTGCGATCGTAGATTTTGGTTGACTGCGACGTCTCGCTATTCAGGATATCTTCAGGCGTTGGGAGGGTTTGGGCGATCCACAGATAGCCGAGAAAAAGCACGAGTCCTCCAAAAAGCATGGCGGCAATTCCCCCGAGAATGATGTTTTTTATTAAGGATCCTTTACTCATCGCCTTGAACCGGTGAAGGATCGCGGCGACGAAACGGTTTTTATGAAGTTCCGAACGATATGATCCGTATCGTTGCATAAAAAAAGCGAAAATGTTTTGCGTTGGTTTCATCATACGTTGCGCGCAGAAAAAGGGCAAAAATGACGGTGGATAACAAGGCTAATATTAGCCAAAAAATTGCGAAAACCCGTTGACAAAATGGCAAAGAAATGCTATACTATTCATATGAAAAATTCGGCAGTAAACGCCGATTTTTCTTATTCTATGAAGAATCGCCTCAAAACGATACTCAAGCGTTCCCCGGTCGAAGTTGCAACTCTTGGTGCTCTTGTGCTTCTTGCTGGGTACTTTGCCCTTCCGTCTGCAGCACGTGCTACAGCGACCGCTCTTGCGGTGGGCCGAGCAACAGAGCTTGAGATTGCTGCAATGCAGAACGCAACCAAGCCGTTTGGTGAGCTTCCTGGTGCAGATCTTCGTGACCCAACGTACGTGATGCGGGTGACCGCAACGGCGTACAACAGTCTCCCAGACCAAACCGACGATACGCCGTTCATTACGGCAAGTGGTACGCGCGTTCGTATGGGTGTGATTGCGGCAAACTTCTTGCCGATGGGAACCATGGTGAAAATCCCTGAATACTTCGGTGATCAGGTCTTTACCGTGGAGGATCGTATGAACCCCCGTTATGACAAGCGTATCGACATCTGGATGGATGGCATCCACGAAGCGCGTCAGTTCGGTGTTCGTACCGTCGCGATTGAGGTCTATAAAGCAAAATAAGAAAACCAACACCCGGGTTTATTCCCGGGTGTTGTGTATATCAAGGAAAATCAGTACACTTTTTCTATATGAAACGCTTTCTTTTCTCCCTTGGTGCGGCGGCAATGCTCTTGGTTGGTGCAGGATGTTCGTCGAGCGTACTTTCATCAATAACAGGAGGCGGCGTTGAGGGAAAGTGGGACCTTGCATTCACACTTCCATCAGGATGGGTTGAGGTTGCTGGGTATGCACAGCCAAATACGGAACTCCCGACGCTCTCAGAAGATGTGAATCACACGATGGAGATGATTTCGCTCCAGAGCACGAATAAACCAATCGCACGAAC
>CAYROW010000028.1:0-3874 GCA_964425965.1 uncultured Gammaproteobacteria bacterium | reverse complement strand
CAGTTTTTCTGTTACGATCCGGACGTTCTTCTCCACGGCCGTGTGGTGAAGTGGTTAACACAGCGGTCTGCAAAACCGCGATACGCCGGTTCGAATCTGGCCACGGCCTCCACAAAACGCCCTGATTTCGTCAGGGCGTTTTGTTATTTTGCGGTATACTTCGCACATGTCGGAGGACGAAGAAAAACACAGGCTCACATGGCGTGAGTTTTGGGTGATATTGGGGCCGAGCATGAAGAAATATGTTGGGCGGTATGTTTTTGTTTCAGCGTTTATCGTTATCGCGTCCCTTGCCCAGGTTGCGGAACCGATAATCTATGGAAAAATTATTGATGTCATTTTTGCTGGTGGCAATGACATGTTTTCAGCGATCCTTCCGCTTGTTGGTGTCTGGGCTGGGGCGTTTTTATTGAGTATCGGTTTGTCGCAGTCCGCACAACTTCTTGGATGGTGGATTGGCAACCATGCTTCGAATGACTTCATGCACCGTGCGCTTCGCAAGATTTTATTTTGGGATGCGGATCGATTTGGGCGCTCATCGAGTGGCGCAATTTCGAAACGCCTCGATAAGGCATGGGAGAAATCATTTGATGTCAGCGGGCGTATGCTCTCAGATGTTCTTCCAAGTCTTGTGACGTTTGCATGCGTTCTCTCTGCTGGCCTTTTTTTGGATTGGCGCATGACGCTCGCCGCACTTGCCACCGTTCCGGTCGCTGCATTTTTAACATTCCGGGTGTATCTCAGAACAGAAGACAAACAGTCAAAACTTGGAGAGTCTTGGGAAGAGCTCAGCTCTAGTATCCATGAAACGCTACAGAATATTTTTCCAATTAAGATTTTTTCCGGGGAGCGTCGAATCGAAAAGCAGCAAATTACCGCGATCGATACGGTAACTGTTCGTCAAAATGCACTAAATTATCTTTGGGCATTTCTTGCCGCAGGGAATGGAGTCGTTCGACTAAGTTCAAGAATTATCGTTCTTGTAGTTGGCGTCTGGTTCATTGCCGATGGATCGCTGACGGTTGGAAAGATGGTGACGTTTTTGGGGATGCTGAACTACATTCTCGCGCCATTTGATTACTTATTGGCAGACGTGATGCGACGAATGGGTGAGGCTCGTGCGGCGTTTGCACGATTGGCAAAAGACTGGTTTGAAGAGAATACAATCGTGGAAGTTGCACATCCAAAACGCCTGAAGAATGTGAGGGGCGACGTGGCGTTCAGCGACGTGCGGTATCGTTATCCGGGAAAAAAACAAGAGGCAATTCAGAAGACAAATCTCACGATTCCTGCCGGAACAAGCTTGGCGTTGGTCGGTCGATCCGGGAGCGGTAAGAGCACGTTCGTAAAGTTCTTGAATCGCTTTCTTGATCCAGCATCTGGAAGGGTCACGATCGATGGCATCGATGTAAAGACGGTGAACATGGAAGATCTTCGCCGCGCGGTCGGTATCGTTCAGCAGGACACGGTGCTGTTTAACGATACGATTTTGAACAATATTCGATTCGCGCAGCCGAAAGCAACGAAGGATGAGGTTATTGTAGCGTGTAAAAAAGCGCAGGCCCACGAGTTCATTCTGAATCTTCCAAAGAAGTACGACACAGTTGTTGGTGAGCGAGGCGTGAGGCTTTCTGGCGGTGAACGTCAACGCATTTCACTTGCTCGCGTGTTTCTTTCGAACCCGCCAATCTTAGTTCTCGACGAATCGACGAGCGCGCTTGATTCTGAGACGGAGTCAAAGGTGCAAGAGGCGTTGCGTGAAGTGATGAAGGGAAGAACGACGATTGTTATCGCACATCGACTGTCCACGGTGTACATGGCGGACACGATTGTCGTGCTTGATGGTGGAAAGATTGTGGAAAAAGGCACGCACGATGAGTTGTTACGCAAAGGAGGAATGTACGATAAACTGTGGAAGCTTCAATCCGGCGGATACCTTCCTGAATAATAGACAAATCCTCAATGACTTTATGACTCAAGCGGATGCGCTCGATATTTTAAAGACCGGCGCAAACGTTTTTTTGACGGGAGAGCCTGGGGCGGGGAAAAGTCATACGATTCGTGAGTACATCAAATATTTGCAATCGCACGGCATTGCTCCGGCGATGACGGCAAGTACGGGAATCGCTGCAACGCACATTGGAGGAATGACCATCCATTCCTGGAGCGGGCTGGGCATTCGAAAATTCATTACGCGACGTGAGTGTAAAGAGCTTGCAACAAACAGCGCACTCGCGAATCGCGTTCGAAAAACATCGGTGCTCATTATCGATGAAATTTCCATGCTCGATGCCGCGATGCTCGACTCGGTAGACATGGTCTGTCGCGTGGTGCGGGATTCGGATCTTTCATTTGGGGGTATCCAGATCGTGCTCGTCGGCGATTTTTTTCAGCTCCCGCCGGTGACACGACAAGACGAACCTCCTGCGCGTTTTGCGTTTGCCGCACGAAGTTGGGACGACGCAAATCTTACCGTGTGTTATTTGTCAGAACAGCATCGTCAGGAAGATCCGGTGTTTCTTGATATTCTCGCCGCCCTTCGTCGCGGATCGTTGACGGAAGATCACGTGGAAACGCTTCATGCGCGTCGGCGAATGTCCGACGATCGCGACATTACAAAGCTCTATTCGCATAACGCAGACGTTGATCGGATTAATACCGATCGCTTGAGAATGCTTCTCGCAAAGGAGAAGACGTACACCATGACGTCGGCGGGGAACCCGAAGTTGGTGGAGCAGATGAAGCGCGGGTGCCTGTCGCCAGAAAAATTAACGTTAAAGATTGGGGCCCGTGTGATGTTTACACGAAACAACCCAGCCGAGGGTTACGTGAATGGATCGATTGCGGACGTTGTCGATTTCGATCGGGAATCGGGTTATCCAGTGGTGCAGCTCAAGTCCGGTCGGATGATTTGTGTTGAGCCAGGAATGTGGAGCGTCGACGGAGAGGGAGGCGTCCCGCTTGCAACGCTTCGTCAGCTTCCCCTCAGATTAGCGTGGGCAATGACCGTGCATAAAAGCCAGGGCATGTCCCTTGACGGTGCGTTTATCGATCTCGGCACCGCATTCGCGTATGGTCAGGGCTATGTTGCGCTTTCTCGGGTTCGATCGTTGGCCGGCTTGTATCTTGGCGGCTTAAATAGTCGAGCGCTCGAGGTTGATCCTGTTGTTCTCGAGAAAGATGAACAGTTCCGAGCACAGTCGCTTGCTGCAGAAACGGTAATTTCCGATCGGAGTGAATCCGATCGAAAGGCCGATGCCGATGCGTTCATCAAGGCATGCGGCGGAAAGAAAACGCCAATTATTCGTGAAACGATCGATGCGCTGTCGGCATACTTCCCGTCAAAGCCAGCGAAGAAAGCGAAGGAACCAAAATGGACGGAAACCCTTGCGCTTATTGTTGAGGGGAAATCGATTATGGATGTTGCAAAGGAACGATCGCGTACCATCGGCACCATTGTCGGACATCTCGAGGAGGTTCGCTCACTCGATAAACTACCTGCCGACGTATTCGATCGATTGCGAAATGACGTCAAAGACATTCACGCCGAGGTTGCACCGGTCATCATTGAACTGAAAACTCGCGGCCGCTTCCTCCGCCCCGTCTTCGACCACTTCCAAGGAAAATATTCGTACGACGAGCTCCGAATCATTCAGTGGATTGTCGATGCGGAGAAGAAATGATGTGGTCAGGTCTTGAATCTAATTCTCCAACAAAATCCTCATCACCGTTTCGAGTTTCATTGCACAGAGATTCTTGGGGATAATGGTGGCGATTTTGGCGACGGTGTCTGGATTCATCGCGGCAAGGAGTTGTTCACGGTTTACTTCTGGAACGCAGAGAATCGCGGCGGTGCAGGAACCGGAAAGGAGCT
>CAYROW010000027.1:5145-11365 GCA_964425965.1 uncultured Gammaproteobacteria bacterium | reverse complement strand
ATATGGACATTCCACTCTGGATTCTCCTCGTGCCGATTGCGTTCGTTGTTGCGTTCACGGCGCTGTTTCTGTTTTTTAATGTATTTCACCTTGCGCGCTACGGTGTTGTTGGACGCGGCGCTGTTGGACTCATTTTGGTGTACGTCGTGAGTTATTGTTTTGTCCTTGTGCTTGGTACAACAGCACTCCTTGATGTCTCGTGGTCTCGCACGGTAAACGTACGTGACGTGCTTCCGTTTACCGGAGGCGGAACGACTTCTTTCGGCCTATGATGAACCTTGAAACACTTCCGAATTCCCTCCCGAACGAGAAAGTTGTTCTCTTTCTCCGCCGACATTGGATTGACCTCATTCGCATTTTCATTTTTAGCGGCGTGCTTTTTGTGCTCCCTGTTGTTGTCGGAGTTCTCATTGAACTCGCAAACCCCAATCTTCTCGCACACATTTTCTGGGGTCCAGCACTTCTCGCGATTCTCGTTGCATACCTTCTTGTTGTTCTTGTTCTCACCTTCACCGAGCTTACCGATTATTGGCTCGACGTCTGGATTGTGACGAACGAACGCATTATTAACACCGAACAATTCGGACTGTTTAACCGCGTGGTCTCTGAAGTTCATCTTCACCAGATTCAAGACATTACGAGCGAACAAAAAGGATTACTTGCAACGTTCCTTACGTACGGCGACGTGTATATTCAAACTGCCGCAGAACGCGAACGATTCCAATTTAAAAACATCGACAATCCTGAAGACGTGAAAATTGCGATCAGTGGACTTTCGAAAATCTGTAAAAACAATCACGGCCACGCAATCAAAGATGAAAACGTTTCCATGGAATAAATAAAAGCCCTCGCACTTCGCGAGGGCTTTTATTTATTCCCACTTTTTCGCTACATCAATTCCCGTATAGAAGTATTTGAGAATCTGATCGTACGTTTGGCCGTCATTCGCCATCGCGAGCGCGCCAGACGCTGACATTCCAACACCGTGTCCCCAAAGCGTCTTTCCAGCATCGGCCGGAACTGCAACGCCGACACACCACGGCACGGAGCCGTACCACACCTCGCTCCAACTTCGCGTGTGTCCGTCACTACGGGAGAAATACGGCGTAATTGCCGTTTCACCCTGATACGTCACCACACGTCCGCGCGTTGCATCGACTGCGGCTGTTAGGTTGGGAGTTCGTACTTCTTGACCATAACCTTTGTACACCTGGTCGAGCCATGCATCGACGTGGAAAAACTCGCTCTTGTGTTTTGTTGCGCGGCTCCAATGGTAAAACGCGTATGTTCGCGCAGCGGTGATGAGTGTTTTCTGAAATTCTGCCGGGGAAATATTCGACGTTTCTGCGAGTCCACGGAGATAGTATTCCATTGGAAGCTCGTTAATAAGCCACGCTCGATCATTTGGCGTATTGTATCGAAGCTCTAAAATGTTTCGGAACGTATTGTCCGTAAACGATGACCCACGCGTGACTTTTCGATCAAAATTGGAAACGGTCATGACGGCGTTCTCCGTCTTTGGAACAAATCGAATGCCGCTCGAGACTTTCTCAACACCCTTTCCCCTATCAAACGTGTACGTCTTTCCGTTCCATGCCGCAGTCACCGACTGACCCTTTTTCATTTCCGCCAAGAGATTTCCATCAATATCCTTCACGTCAAAATCACTTTGATCTGACGTAATAACCACCTCATTATCCGTTTCTTCGTCGACAATAAGCACACCAACACGAATTGTCGGCTCAGGAATATACGCAACGCTTTGGCTTCCGTCGTCAACCGACGAATCCTTTGGTGCAGTAACCGCCTCTGCCGCACCGCCCGTTACCTCGACAGGAATCGAGACGAACGCGTCGTCCACCGATTCGTCATTCGCAGTAAATTGGAACTTTGCTGTGTGTGTGCCGTTGGTTTTCGGCGCAGTAATCGCGAAAGTGATATACGCAGTTTCGCCTGGCTTCACGGTCGACGCCGCCGTTGCAACAACGGCGCCCTTCCACGATGCATGCTTGAACGATCCCGTCGACGCAATACTCATGTCCGGCGCCTGCAGTCCGTACTGTTTCCACGTTGTAGTCCCCGTATTTTTAAACCCTGCTGACAACGTAACGGACTTCCCTGCCACCGCCTTCACCTTATTTGCCGAAACCATTGCAAGTGCTGCGTGACTGGACGATTCTATAACTGATGTCGTCGGTGCCGTCGATGAACCCGATGATTTCGTCGCCGTAGTCGATGCAGCCTTCACCGCAATATTCAAGGTAAATTCCCCGCCATCGAACCATGCATATGATTCTGACGCGAGCCTGAACGTTTCGGCGTATGTTCCGATAGTTTTCGGTGCCTTGATTTGAAATGTGAATGTTCCCACCTTCCCTTTTGCTACCGATGCCTCTGCCATGCGCTTCACCTGACTTGGCGAAAGCCATGTTCCCGGGTCAAACACGCTTGTGCGATATTTTGGAGCGTAGGTGTAAAGTGAAACGTATCCTGTGCCGTCATTTTTCCAGGTGAAATCCGATGTATTTTGAAATGTTGTGGTAATTGTTTTTATTTCGCCGGGAGACATGGTGATTGTTCCGCTTCCAGAGTTCGTCACCTGCAACGCAGAATAGACTGCGGCATGAGCGATAAGCGCAGGAGATACCGAAATAACAGAAGCGAAGACAATAAACGCCGCACAAACTCTCCGAAAAAATGAAAGCATAGATACAAGCGCATTGTACCAATCCTTGCTATAATTTTCACTATATATGTCCACCGAACGCCACGCACTCGCAAAAAACACGGTTATTCAAGTGGTCGGTAAAATCATCGGAACCGTTCTTGGCCTCGTCACCTTCTGGCTCCTCATCCATTCACTCGACGATTCCGGCTACGGAGCACTCACCAAAGCACAAACGTATGCGTCGGTTTTTGCAATCCTTGTGGATTTTGGTCTTACGCTCACCACGGCGCAAATGATTTCAGAGCCTGGCGCTAACGAAAAAAAGATTCTTGGAACTATTTTTTCCGTACGCACAGTAAGCGCGCTTCTTTTTTTAAGCATTGCGCCGATCTCGGCCATGTTCCTACCAACAACGCCTGACGAGCGTATTGCGATTCTCTTTTTTGCAGGAGCGTTCTTCTTTAGCTCCATCGCACAAGTGTTTGTTGGCGTGTTCCAAAAGCGACTCATGCTTGCGCAGGCAACCGTTGCCGAAACCACGAATCGCTGTGTTGCATTTCTTGGCGTACTCGCCGTGTGGTATTGGCACCTAGGACTTGGCGCTGCTGCATTCGCGTTTGTGCTTGGTGGAATTGTTCACGTTGCACTTATGCTCCGTGGAGTTCAAGCCCACATTCCAATGTCACTCAGCTTTGATGCACGAATTGCAAAAGCAATTTTTACAAAAAGCTGGCCTATTGGCATCTCCATTTTCTTTAATCTTCTCTATTTAAAAGGCGACGTGTTATTCATGTGGCTTTTTGGACGATCTGACACAGAGATTGGGTATTACGGCGGTGCGTACAAAGTTATCGATGTCGTAACAACCGTCCCAACAACGCTCATGGGACTCCTGCTCCCCCTTCTTGTTGCCGCATGGGCCGCGCATAACCGACCGCTCTTTACGAAACGCATGCAAGACGGATTCGACATGCTCGTCATGCTCGGCATTCCGTTTGCATTTGGCAGCGTCTTTGCCGGAGTCGCAGTCATGACGCTTATTAAGCCGTCCCTTGAACCCGCTGGGCAGATTCTCGCAATCCTCGGACCAACGGCAACAGCAGTCTTTCTCGGATCACTCTTTTCGTACACCGTTGTCGCTATTGGGAAACAGCGCGTCATGACCTTTGCTTACGCGTTCGTTGCAACACTCACCCTCATTGGTTACGCCGCATTTATTCCGCGGTATGGCATGTGGGCAGCGGCAGCGATGTCACTTTTTGCAGAAACACTTATTGGGAGCATTGCGGCATTCGTCGTCATTCGTCATACAACGTGGCGGCCTGACATGACCATTTTCATGAAGTCTCTTGGTGCATCGCTCATTATGGCATTCGGACTCTATGCGCTTCGTGACGCCAATGCACTTGTTTCCGTTCCTATCGGCACAATTTTATATATCTCTACCCTTGCTGCGCTCGGCGGACCTACACCAAAATCACTCCTCCGATTATTCCGACCAGACCCAGGACTGGTAACGTAGCACTATGACATTCTTCGTCCTCATCGCCATCACACTTTCTGCATTCGCTGCACTTTCATGGCGCAATCAGAAACTCGGTATTATTCTCCTCTTTGCGCTTCTTCCAACATATCTTGTTCGGTTCACCCTTGGACCAATCCCCTCAACGCTCCTCGAAGGCCTCGTGTTCATCACGATCGCGAATGCGCTGGCTCGACTGCAATCGGAGACGGTCCAACGGGCCGTCTCTACGGTCTGGAAATCGTTCGGCTGGTACCGCGCTCCGCTTATTCTCATGCTCATCGCAGGAATCGTCTCAACGATTATTGCACCAGACATTCTTTCTGCGCTCGGCATTCTGAAGGCGTACATCGTCGAACCGATGCTCATTGCAATCATTGTAAAATCGGTCATGACCGAACGCGCTGACGTTGATCGCATCATCACTGCGCTCATTGCATCAGGAACCATTGTTGGCGCACTCGCTATTCTTCAGGTCCTCACCCACATTGGCATTCCGGACGCCTGGATAATTGAGAATCGCGCAACATCGGTCTTTGACTACCCGAACGCCGTCGGCCTTTTTCTTGCGCCGATTGTGACAATAGCGACTGTCCGATTCCCCCTCCGCACGTCGCACTTCGTACTCCGCGCTCTCCCGATCCTCCTCATGCTTGGCGGTATCGTTGTCGCAAAAACCGAAGCCGCACTCGTTGCAATTCCTGCGGCTCTCGTCATCATTAGTCTGGTCGCGCCACTTTCTGCACGAATCAAATATGGAGTTGTCGCGCTCTCAATTGCTAGCGCATGCGCTGTTTCCATTTTCGCGCCGTCGCTTGTTCAAAAAATCGCACTTCACGATTCCTCTGGTCTCGTTCGACGAGCACAATGGAGCGAAACGCTTAGAATGCTCGCCGACAATCCGCTTCTTGGTGCGGGTCTCAACGGCTACCCTACAGCACTTGCGCCGTATCATGACGCGACATTCTACGAAATCTTTCAGTACCCGCACAATATATTTTTAAATGTCTGGAGTGAATTGGGATTACTCGGGCTTACGGGACTTATCATCGGAGCTGTGCTCATCGCACGAACGACATGGCGCCGAAAAAACGACGTACTCGTTCTCGCTTTCTCAGCAGCGCTTCTCGTTATGCTCATTCATGGACTGGTCGACGTCCCGTTTTTCAAAAATGATTTGGCGATACTCACCGGCTTTCTTCTTGTTGGAATGGTGGTAAAAAAGGAGGCCTAATCGAAACGCCGCCGATCCTTTCGGACCAGCGGCGCAGTCGTGTGTAACGTCACGTCACACTGTTCACTCCAGGCAGCGCTCGTTGCCGAGGCGCGGGCTCCAACCGGGGATGTAGATGCCCGACGAGCTGAAGAGCGGACCGCTCCACGGGGCGATGGAGCCCTGACGGACGCCGTACCCCGGGTGCATCTTCACGAAGGTGTTCGTGTTGATGTCGAACACCTCCACGATGTCGTTGCCCTCGGGGGTGAAGATGATCACGTCGGCCGAGATCTGCAGCTCCTTGGTGCTCTGCACCTTGAGGTAGCCGCGCTTCTCGGAGCCTCCCCGGAGGCACGGCTCCATGGCGGAGACGAACGTACCGGAGATCATCGGAACGGTCTTGCCGTTCGTGGGATCGACGATGGCGCCGACGATGGCGGGGTTCGCGTCGAGGTAGACCCCGACCGTGTAGCCTTCGCCGTCCACCACACGGATCTGCTCGCCCACCGAATCGTTCCGGAGGACGAGGTAACTCCCGCCGGTGTTCGTGATGGTGGCGCACCCGTTCTCCGGGTGGCAGCCGTTGGGCGGAAGGTTCGTCGCGAGCTCCACGTTCGCCGCGAACGGGTTGTTCACCGTGCGCGGAGTGAGGGGACTGACGGCAGAGGCGAGAGAAACAATGAGCATGAACAGGGACATGGGAACTCCGTTCCGGGGTTGATGAAGAGACAGACTGTTTGCGGCAATGGGCGTCCCATAGGACTCCATCAAACCGCGGGAAGGGTGGGCCGTGTCGTGGCCCTGACGTTCAGCT
>CAYROW010000027.1:0-5045 GCA_964425965.1 uncultured Gammaproteobacteria bacterium | reverse complement strand
ATCGCCGCTCTTGAAGCTGACGTTCTTGTTGTTGTCGCCCGTCTCCACCGCCTTGGCCGTGGCCTTGGCGAGGACGTACTCGGACGCGGCGTGGGCCTTCGCCGTGGTGACGTCGGCCTGGGCCTCGGACTTCTTGGCGAAGCAGTCGGCCTGGGCACTGAGGACACCTTCGGTGATGGCCGCCGCTTTTCCGGGCGGCACCACACCGAGGATTTCGGCCTTGCAGGAGTCGTCCGGATCGATGTTCACCAGAACCCCCATGACGGGGATGGTGGTGGCGAACGCGGACGCGGACGACAGGAGGAGGAAGAAGAACATGTGTGTCACCTGGGTTGAGATCGCCTTCATGCGGAGAAATTCACGGAGAATCCCGTAAACCTTCGCACTTCAGGACCCTTTACTATAGCAGAAAATCACCAAAAAGTCCAGATCAGCCCTGGGGACTGCCCCCTGGACTTTTTGCCAATTTTCTGCTATAGTTTCTTGTCCGGAAAGCCTCAGAAACAGGGCTTTTCGCCCCTTCAAAACCCGCTTCATTCACCCACCCCAAGGAGGCCTCAATGGCCGACTCTTTCGCCAAAGACGTGGTCGACGCCCTCTTGGAAGACGCCGAACAGCGCCTTCCGGATAAGATCGTCGACAGGATCAGCAACGCTGACAACATCGGGGGGATCATCGGAATCCTCTTCGACCTCTACTCGGGGTTCCCGAACCTCTCGAGTCCGTTCTTCCTGCTCGTCGCTGAGCGCCTGAAAGGCCGGGGCGGTCTGCTGGCCCTGTTCGGCGAATTCGTCGAAACCATTCCGGCAACGTCGCGCCTCCTGCGCCGCGTGACCGGAAAAACCGAAGAAAGCGCCCGTGCGGACTTGGTCCAGCACTGGCACAACTTCTCCAACAACCCCTCCATCGGAGCACTCATGGCTACCACTACTGCCCCCGCGGGCACCACCGCGGCTCCGGCCGCACCCCCCGTCACCCCGGCGGCGTCTCCGCCCCCTCGACGAATCGAAGACGTCGTCTCTGACGCCTTCAACGCGGACGAACAGCAGATCATCATCTGCATCGCCGAGATCCTCCGCAAGGAAGGAAAGCCCGGCGTCGACATCGTTCGCGAAGTGGAAGGCGACTCGAGCCTCGCGCTCATCGCGTGGCTCGACTGCGTGCACCAAAGCCCGAGCGCGCTTCGGGAACAGCTGACCACCAGCAACGAGGCCATGGCAGCTTCGGACGAGATGGATCTGCAGTTCCGGCGTGGCATCGCGGAGAGTCCGGCCGTGGAAGCCGCATGGGCACGCGCGGCGGCCATGGTCGTTCGGACCAACCGGACGGCGATCGAGTTCGCCTTCATGGGCTACAACCACCGGCACCCGCAGAACGGGCTGGCGGCGAAGGTCGAGGACATCCTCGACGGCCTGAACCTCCTCGCCGGCGTGGGCGTCCCCCGTGGAAAGTTCGCCGCGATGCAGAGCGCCGTGCATGGCGCCATCACCGGCGCACAGATCGGCATCGGTGTCGTGGCGTTCACCCTGCTCTGTTGCCTTGTGCTCGCGCTGGTGGCGACGTACAGCCCCGAAAGCCTCCACGGTCTCACCACCTTGGGATTCTACGGTCTCGAGGGTATCGCCCTCATCGTCATCACCATCGGCTTCTTCCGGCGGACCGGTCGGGCGCTCGTCGCCCAGGCAACGGCGCTCGTCGCCGCCATGGGCGTCTTCCCGATCATCGCCGGCGTGGGGTTCCTCCTCGCGACGATGCTGACGAAGGATCCGCAGAGCTGGGTGGACTTCACCATGACCTGGGTCCTCGTCAACGCGTGGAACCTCGTCAGCGTGGGCCTCGCCCAGAAAGGCGTGAGCCTCTTCGCGCACATCCAGAGCACGGTGGAACGGATCTTCGGTAAGAGCGCCTCGGAACAATTCGGGAAGCTCGCGAAGGAGAACCTGTGGCTCACCCGCATCGGCACCACCATCGCGTTCGCAGTGAGCCTCGTGTGGGTCTTCGTCTTCCCGCTGAACGTGTACGGAGTCGGCAACCCCGACCGCATGCTCATCATCGGTGTCCTCGTCCTCGTGGCGTTGCCGGTGGCGCTGACCTCGACCCTGCAGAACAGCACGGACATCAACGGCTACGCCGCGCACGTCCGTGAAGACAAGAAAGCGACGGATCGAGGCGACTACAAGGCCGGCAAGATCGCCATGCGCTATGTCCTCCCCATCACGCTCGTCGTGATGACGGCGGTCACCATCGGCGGAATCGCCAAGTCGAGTACGAACCCCGGCAGGATCGGGCGCGTCGCGGAGCAGACCAGTGCTGCGACCGACAAGGCGTTCGACCTCGTCGACAAGAAGCTTGGGATCAACACCAAGCCGAAGTCCGCGATGTCGGCCGCCAACGACGCGTACTGCAAGGCACACCCCACGGACCACACGTACCCCTGCAAGTAGGGGAGGTGGTCGCACGAGCCCCCGATGTCCGCAAGGATGTCGGGGGCTTCTCCATTTCACGACGTTGTGAAACAAAAACGAGGCCCTGCGGCCTCGTCTTTTCAAATGACTTGAGAATTATCCTGTTGCTGTAGCAAGTTGCTCAATTACGAACGTGCTGATTGCGTATGCCGAGAGCAAGATGATCAAACCAACAACGGAAGTGATGAGAATGTCCTTTGCTTTGTCCACTTTCTTTGAGTCTCCCTGTGCGGTCATCCAGGTGAAACCTGCCCAAATGATGAGAAGCAAGAAAATAACACCAAGAACGCTCAACAATGCAGAAATAAGCTTACCGATGGTTGTTGTAAGTTCTTCATTTCCAAGTGACGCATCGGCGTTTACTTCGCCAAGGTATCCTGTGAGATCAGGTGATGCGTGAACCACTGGCACTCGCAATGCTGCACCGAATGGCAGTGCAACGAGCGCTGCGCCGATGAGAACGTTCTTTAACTTCGACATACGATGTTCAAAATATTATGTGAATAGTGTATCACGCGCCGAACTTCCCCGCCTGTGGATGGTTATATACCGCCAAACCCACCAGCGAACCCGATCGTACCCACAACCATGTACGAGATTCCGTACGAAAGAACAAGAATGATTAACCCGATAACTGCCTGACTGAGAATATCCTTCGCCTTTGTGACTTTCTTCGAGTCCCCTTGCGCCGTCATCCAAAGCCAGCCTGCGTAAAGCGTGAGAAAGAAAAAAACGAGTCCAAGAATGCCGAAAATTGCGGTAATAATTCCGTTAATAAACGTAAAGATCGTTGTTGTTGGCGCTGTGCCGCCATACGCAGCATTCGCGCCCTTTGAAAGGGCCTCTCCGTTAAATGGCGCAGCAGCCTCGGCAAGAATTCTGTTCATACACTAGGTTACGGATCCGGAAGTAATTGCGCTCAAAATTGCATTCGTAAGGACGTATGACGCGACGACGATCACTAAACCAACGGTTGCAGACACCAATATGTCCTTTGCTTTGTCGATTTTCTTTGAATCCCCCTGTGCCGTCATCCACATAACGCCGGAATACACCGCTAAGCAGAAAAAGGCTAAACCAACTAAACCGAAAATTGGTTGAATGATCTTGCTCCCAACAAAATATGCAATCGACGAATTGCTTCCAACCCACGCCGAACCAAATGCCTCAGTTCCTGTTTTGGAAAGACCGGTGCTTGAAGCGTCGATGGTGGTGAGCGATAACAGTGTTCTCATAGTGCAGGCCCCGAAGCAATGCTTCGAGGCGAGCGTCATGAGAAAACTTATCCTGCGGTTGCGCCAACAATAGAGCTAATAACGAACGATGCGATTGCGTATGCCGAGAGAATAATTGCCAAGCCAATAATGCCGGCAATAATGAGCTTCTTTGCCTCACCAACCTTCTCGTCGTTTCCGCCTGCTGTCATCCACTTAAATCCACCCAAGAGAATAATCACCACCGCGACAACGCCAAGGAATCCCAGCGCAACGCGAATAAGCTGACCAATCGTGTCCGTAAGTTCACCCTGACCAAGTCCGGTTGCATCGCCAAAGTCCTGGCTCAGCAAATCTGACGAATCCAGCTGGCCGGATGCCGCATGGACAGCGCTCAAGTTTACAAATGGAAGCGAAATTGCCAGCCCAATGACGACGCTCATCGCGAATCGCACCAGAGATTTCATCATACGAAAGAAGAATAAATGTTAGGAAGAGTATATCACGACGCAACGCCGGTGGTGATTCCTGTGAGTAACGCATTCACCAACGCATATGACGCAAAGATGATGACCAGTCCGAGCACTGCCCAAGTGATAGTGTCTTTTCCCTTCGTCACCTGTTTTGAGTCACCGCGCGAGGTCATCCACAACACCCCGCCGTACACAAACATCGCAAGCGCTAGCGTTCCGAGAATCGACAGTGCCGCAGAGATTACTCGTCCAAAAATGACGCGGACGTCTGTCTCACCAAGAGGGTTCACAAGACTCACGGTCGATGCAGCAAGAGCACACGCCGGAACAAACACGATTACCGACGCAACAACGCTAAAAAATACTTTTTTCATACATTAATCAGTAGTAAAGACGTCTGTTGTCGGCGTACCACCCGTGAGGCCTTGGTTGACGGTGCTCTCAAGATTTGTGCTTGGCGGCGTTTCTGTTCCCTTTGTGGTGAGTCCGGAAACAATAAAGTTAATTGCGACGTATGCACCAAAAATAATACACAAACCAATAACACCCGCAGTCATCGCGTCTTTTCCCGCACTCACCCACTTCGAATCGCCTCGCGAGAATGTCCATTTGAATCCACCGTAAATGAACACGAAAAGTACTGCGGTTCCACTAATGCCCAAAATAAACGTTGAAAGGTTCACGAACACCTGAAGGGCATCGGAGAGTGAGCAATTTCCTGTATCGCGGCATGCGCATGCCACGGGCTTGCCGTCGACGTTTGCCGGACAAATTCCAGAAAAGATAATTCCCTGCGACGCCGTCGTCGATGAATTGATGTCGGTAAATTGTGTTTCAAGATCTGCTGCACGAGCCGGTACCGCGCTCAAAAAAACACCAAACACCGACATCAG
>CAYROW010000026.1:0-11608 GCA_964425965.1 uncultured Gammaproteobacteria bacterium | reverse complement strand
ACGCTTCGCACTGTACACGGAAAAAAATGAGGGTCAATAAAATGATGTGGATAAGGAATTCAAGGGTGGATAAATGTTCGATAATCTCGACGATATCAAGTACAGTCGGAACGCTTATGACCATTGCGATTCGACGACTGACACCGAATGTTCCCTTTCCGGAGTACAAAACTTCCGGCGCGTGTGCGTTTGATCTTGCAGTCATTGAAGGAAAAACGCTTGCGCCAAATGAACGTGCTTTTTTCGGAACAGGTCTTGTGGTGAATGTACCAAACGATCACGTACTCTTCCTCCTCCCCCGTTCGAGCAATGGCAAGAAAGGTATTCGCCTTGCAAACGGTACCGGCGTGATTGATTCTGACTATTGCGGACCAAACGACGAGCTCAAACTCGTACTCCACAATGTCAGCAACGAACCGTACACCGTCGAGGCAGGCGAACGCATCGCACAAGGACTTTTCATTCCCATTACCCGAGCGCAGTTTGTCGAACCTGACGAGTGGCAAGCCACCGACCGTGGCGGATTCGGAACAACAGGATAATCCTGATATACTAGGCTCAACTTTACCTTTCTCTTATGGCGAACGTTATTACCCTTGGATCGCTCATCGATCGTACGGTCGAACACTATCGAGCACACTTCAAAGAACTCATCGGTATCAGCCTCTGGCTCGTCGTCGCGTCGATGCCATTCTTATTCTCGGGTTACTTGGCACCATTTGGCGTCGATGAATACACTCCTTCAGGTGAAATTATTGCCTATATCTCCGCAAGCGTCATTGGACTTATCGCAACGACCCTCGCGAGCTTGTGGATCAGCGTTTGCCTCATCCTCACTATCGATGCACGCGCAAAAGGCAATACACCAGATCACGTCGCTCTTGGAAAGCGTTCGTGGAAATTCCTTCTGTCATTCTTCGTTCTTTCAACGTGTATCGCTGTTGGACTTAGTCTACTGTCCGCAGCATTCCTTGTTCCTGGCATCCTCATCATGATGCTCAATCAAGCATCCGGAACACTCGGAATGGTGCTCGGTATTTTCGGTGTTATCCTCATGTTCGCCGGAACCGTCGGCGCGATGTACACGCTTATTCGCTACAGCGTTGAGCTTTCGTTCGCGCAATACTATCTTGTTCTTGAAAACACAAACACAACATTCTCATTCAAGACACTTGTTGCTGCTGCAAAGGCATCTCGCGCATCCGTCAAAGGACGTTGGTGGGCTACTGCTCTTCGTCTTTTCGTTCCAAATGCAATCATCTCGCTCATCGTTGTGGGCTTCACCATGACAACAAACCTTGCCACAACCGTGCTTATTTCATTTGCTGCGGCGTCATTGTCGCCGCTTGCAATCACCCTCATTTCCGTTGCCCTCACACTCAGCGTCTTCATTGTGAACGCAATAGTCATGCCGCTCTACAGCCTGACGACGTATTATCTCTATGACAGCGTCAGCAAACGATAACGCTCCAGCGCTTCCGAGCGTCTTTGACATCCTTCTTTACAGCATCACTCTCACAAAACGTCACGCTACCGAGATATACGGATTCGCCGCATACCTTCTTTTTCCGCTTATTCTGTATTTCGGCGTTCAAGGCGTTCCAGGAAGCCTCGGGAAAGCAACCATCGCCATTATCTACGCGCTATTCATCGGTATCTCCTGCTGGGTTGCGGCAGCAGTGAGTACTCTTGTGAGCCTAAAATCGGCTCACCCAAAAAAGGATCACGATCCGCGGAGTATTGGCGCCCACGCAACAAACGTCCTTCTCTCGGTGGTTTTTGCGGCATTTCTTTACTGGATACTCCAAGCTGCCGGATATGTTCTCTTTATTGTCCCCGGAATTCTTGCGACGATCATCTTCACTTTCGCCTTTGAAGAAATTGTCCTTCGTGGCCGAGGCCCGATTACCGCACTCGCGGAGTCACGAACCCACGTCAAGCACCAGATTCTCGCCATTGGACAGCGCCTGTTTGGCGTCGGATTCGCGTTTTTCATCGTCTACGCCGTTCTCAGTATGGGCGCCATCGCCCTGAGCGCAACGATTCTTCATGAAAGCGTTAGCAGCCTCCTTATTAACCGCCTCCCCCTTTGGCTCGATGCAGCCATTTCGCTTTTTCAAATCGCTCTACTACCCCCAATCGTCATTGCTCACACCGTACTTTACCTCTCCACCGTTCCCGCAGTAGAGTAAGACTCTATGAAGCTCCAACCTGTTATCGGCCTCGAAACCCATATCGAGCTCAGCACAAAAACCAAGATGTTTTGCGGTTGCAGCGCTCATGAAGAAGGCGCGCTGCCAAACACGAACGTTTGCCCGGTCTGTACCGGACACCCAGGAACACTCCCCGTTCCCAACGCAGGAGCGTTACGGTACGCCGTTCTCCTTGGCCTCGCGCTCAACGGAACGATTACCGAACACTCAAAGTTCGATCGAAAACACTACTTTTACCCCGATCTTCCAAAAGCGTATCAAATCTCACAGTTCGACCTTCCCGTCATGCAAGACGGCGAACTTGATATTGACGTCGCAGGCGAAGGGACGATTCGCATCGGTATTGAACGCATGCATCTTGAGGAAGACTCTGCAAAAAATATTCACGGTGACGACGGGAAAACCTACGTCGATTTTAACCGCGCGAGTGTTCCGTTGTGTGAAATCGTGACAAAGCCTGATTTTCGAAATTCTGCACAAGCAAAGGCATACGTCCAGGAGCTTCGACTCCTTGTCCGAACGCTTGGTATTTCCGAAGGCGACCTCGAGCGCGGACACTTGCGTTGCGACGTCAACGTGTCTCTTCGTGAAGTCGATGACCACGGCGTACCAACCGGGCCATTGCATCCAAAAACCGAAATTAAAAATATTAATTCGTTCCGCGCAATTGAACGTGCGATCGATTACGAAATCGCTCGACAAACCACGCTCTGGGAAGCAGGGACGCCTCCAACGGTCACGACGACTCGAGGATGGAACGACACCACACAAACGACAGATCTTCAGCGCACCAAAGAAGACTCCGCTGACTACCGCTATTTCCCTGAACCAGATATTCCACCGTTGGATTTGCGGGAACTCGTTCGCGATATTCAAGAAAATCTCCCAGAGCTTCCTCGTGCAAAACGAGAACGGTTTGTGCATGCTTACGGATTTAAGCCGGAAATCGCCAAGCAAATTATTGACGACGCCGCACTTGCCGACTTCATCGAAGCAACAATGAACCTCCTCGGGTCAAGATTTGAGTCAGCACAGATCTCGACCGGTGATATCGCAAAACTCGTCAGTGGATGGACTCTCACAAAGCTCGCAAGCGTTCTCGCAAATGAAGGAAAGACCATTCTCACCGCAACTATTACGCCTGAACGGTTTTCTGAATTCCTCACGGTGCTTGCACAAGGAAAACTCACCGCACAAAAGGGCCTCGAAGTTCTTGAGGTAATGGAGCGCGACAGTCTTGAACTGACCGACGCAATGTCCGCCGTCGGCGCTTCGTCAATCAACGATTCCTCTGTCATCGATTCGATCGTTGCTGACGTCATGAAACAGAACGCGGACGAAGTTGCGCGATACAAAAACGGAGAAACAAAACTCTTCGCGTTCCTTCTTGGTCAAGTCATGAAAGCCGCAAAGGGAAACGCAAACCCTCAGTCCGTGACAGAGGCATTGAAAAAGGCGCTATAGCCCTCGTTCTGCGTTGATTATTCTTGCCATTGAGTGATCGATGGCCTTCATTTCTTTCACGATCTCCTGTTTCCGTACAAATTGCCAGAATTTTAGCGTTTCAAGCTCAAATGCCAATGCTTCTCGACGTGCGCGAAGCTCCTGTTTTGCTGTGCCTTCATAACGTTCGGTCCCTTCCTTTCGTGGGGCGATCATCCCAAGTGCCTCACCGATTTTCTCTTGTGCTGCGCGAATGCGGCCAGCACGAGAACCAGATCGTGCTTCTTTCGGAAGCAGTTCCTCGATGCTTAATTCAATCTCATCACGCTGTTTTCGTGTTTCCTCGATTTCACGATCGAGTGTCGCAAGGCGATCGCGACCAGTCTTAGAAAATCGCGCAAATATTCCGTCCGCACTTTTTCGTGCAAGCCGGAGATCTCGCAATTGCACATTGAGTGCATCTCGCGATGCCGCAAGAACCGCGGGTTGTGCCGAAAGTGATTCCGGCCCACGAAGTCCGTCCTTCGTGAGACGCGAACGAACTTCCTCAGCCTTCATTCGATCACGAGAACGAAATGTTGTTTCGCCAGATTGCCCTTCAATCTCGTTTGGAGGAAGCATTGGCGCGCCCGCTGTGTCATCGGCAGGCTCGTTCATGCGTTCTGGAATGTTCGGCAACTCAATTCGAGGCCTATTTTCAACGTCGCGCACCCCTTCCATGCGTCCGTCAACCATACACACAAGCATTAGCGCTTGAGGAAATTGTCCGCTACTTTCCGCGCTTCGTCGACGCCACTTACCCACAGAACGCGCGAATCCTTTTGAAACCACGTTTCCTGCCGTTTTGCGTAATGATGGCTGTCGTATTTTATGCGTAACACCGCGTCACGAAGCTGCTCTTTCTTTTGGAAGAAATCGACAATCTGCCGGTACCCGATTCCCGTCATACCCGGACAGTCATCACCATATTGGTCACGAAGTTTGCGCACTTCGTCGACAAGTCCTTTGCCGATCATTTCATCGACGCGTAAATCAATATCGGCATACAGCTGTTCACGAGGCTTTGTTACGCCGATCTGCAGTGCGTTGTAGATTGGCTCTCTGAATTCTTGTCGATCTGCAAGCGTCTTCCCTGTTGTTCGAAGAATCTCGAGCGCTCGAACCAGTCGGCGACGATTACGATCGTCAATCGTCGACGCAGTGTCAGGATCGCGCGACGCGATTTCTTCAAGAAGCTCATTGTCCGTCATTGCCTCAAGCTCCGATCGGAGCGCAGGATCTGGAGCAGTATCAGCGTAATTAGGACGATCAATTACCGCACGAATATATAGCCCCGTTCCACCAACAAGTATTGGTACGTTGCCACGGTCAAGGATCTCGGCGATTTTTTTGTCGGCGTATTCTTGAAATTGCGAAACTGTAAACACTTCGTCAGGACTCACCAAATCGATTCCCCAATGAGGAACCCCCTGAACCATGAGAGGACGATCGGCAAAAAGCGCATCAATCCCCCCTACTGCCCACTGACCATTCTCTTCTTCCTGGTCCGCCTCCGGCTTTGCAGTACCAATATTCATCTCCTTGTACACCGTTCGACTATCCGCGGCGATGACTTCGCCGCCAATGTGCTTTGCGAGCGCAATACCGATATTCGTTTTCCCCGAACACGTCGGACCAACAACGGCGATGATTTTTGGGAGACCTTCATCCATATTTGCCAATGCTATCACCTTTTTCTCAACCCATCTAATCCCCGTCTACGCAGCAAATCATGGTATTATGAATCTATATTTTTGCTATTTTATGGAAATGAAGCTCCAAGCGTTCCCTGCAGGCGAAAAAGTTCCCACCGAAAGAGAACTTGAAGCCGCTCGCCACGAATTGCTCCGTCCAAAATCACCACGGTTCGTTATTGATGCAGCAAAGCGTCGCAACGCACCAAAATCCAGTCTGTGGGAAAAAGCAAAAGAACAGTTTTCTCAGAGTCGCGAAACGCTCAACGAAAAAACTGGAGTCTTTCTTGCCGACCTTACACAACGCGCTTCAAGCCTTGCGACAAGAGGGCTCAATTTCTTGAAATCGGTCCCTGAATCAGGGGCGTATGACTTGGTAACGTTCCCAATCCGAGATATCGCAGCGCCGGTTGCTGAGGCGATATACAGTGGAATAAATCCTAAAAAAGAACTCGGTCCGGAGGCACAAGAGAATATCTCTACTATCGACACGCAAATCATTCGTCTTCAAAAAAATCTTCTTCGCGTTCCTGCGGACGAACCTTGGGAAAGACACCGGATTGCAGAGGAAATTGAAGACCTTGAAGCTGCTCGAGAAAAAATCGTTGCGCAAGGTTCTCGACGCAAAACCACCGAGGCAATTCTTCGTGCAGGAAAAATGGTTGCCGACTTCCCTCGAGGAGTCGCTGGTGCAGCAAAATTCGTCAGCGAGGACATTATTCAACCAATCGGAGAAAGCATGTACAGCATGGTAAATCCGGAAATGGATCTTACCGAGCAACAAAAATATAATCTTGGCATAGCAGAATCAAGCATGCAGCGCGTAGAAGCGGAGCTCTCGCGTATTGGACACACACAACCAGAATATCGTGAATATCTCGCGAACGAATTCGACAGGCTTCAGAGAAAAAAGGAGGAGATCCTTCAGGCACCAAAACGACGTGCTACGACGGAGGCACTCAAAAATGCTGTCGCTTTCGCAAAAACAATTCCTGAACAGAAGAGTCGCGCCGGCCGAGATCTTGCAGAAGTTCTCGCCGCAGCAACGCAGCGCCTTGAAACGCTCACGGAACAGCAGGCGCATATCAAAGCGCGAATTGAAAATCGGATCGCAGCTGCAGGCGACGAGCTCCGAAAAACAATAAATGACGTTCGCCGTGAAATCATGATGAAACGCGCCACGGATACGGGCGAAAAGCCTTCGGAGCGTGCACAAAATGTCGATCGCGCGCTCAGCCTCATTGAAGAACTCATTCGGGATACAAAGGCTGCGGAAGCACATGAAGCCGCGCGACCTCCGCAGAGAATAGTGCCCGTTGAACGACGCAGTAAGGATTCTCTCGCCGCGTAAAACTTCTCTATGTCTCTCCAAACCATCGTCACCAACGCACCACTTGCCGAAGACGTTCGAGCATACCTCCTTGAGAGAATCGAGAAAGAAGGCGCAACAGAAGACGTTCTCGCGACCGTGAAAGAGGCCTTGCAGGCGTATATCGATGCCGGGTTCAAAGCTGAAGGCGTCGTTATTGATAACGATCATCCAACCGTTGTCGCCGCACAACAAACGTTCGCCGAAGAAGTCGCCGATGCAACAGCGGAATTCACGGAAGAGACGGAAAATCTTGCAATCGACGCAGCCGTAGAACAAGCAAAAGCAAATAAGGTACTCGACAGACTTCAAGCAGGCGCAGTAAAGGTACAAATGGCAGCGTAAACAACAAAACACACGGCGCCAATTCGGCGTCGTGTGTTTTTTTGATTTTTAACCTGGCCTCAACTAGCATCAGGTGGTTTATTCGCTGATCTTTGAAGATCGAGCAAAGCGTTTGTCCATGTCCTGTTTTCAGCCGTTCTTATATACTTTTTCCCATTAAATATGGCGCCAAAAATATAAACAAATTGCCCATCCTGCTTTACCACATAGGCTTTTCCCTGCTTGTCGACAATCCAATCGTACATCGTTTCACGCGACGCGCTCCCTATCCTTTGTGTAGCAGGATTCAGCCAAGTAAAACTCTCCATAGCTAAATGAGCCATGACTAGGTCGTCGCCCGGAATGACGGCAGGAGAAGGTGGCAAAACGCCGGTTATTCGTATCTCCATATATTTATATCAATTGAATTTTACCACGGAAGGCGCAACCGCCGATACCATCTGTCATCAGAAATTTGGTGTAACTTTTGTCCAGCAGTGGTTTGAGACGCGCCCTCAATAACATCTGAAATCGCCTTTATAAGCTCACCGAGAGGGCCAGGTAAGTTTCCAGTCTCAATCCGTGTTGCACCATCCGGAGGATTCGGAAGCGGGCTAAGGGCGTCGTTGACGTATTTGTCCGATATCGTCCTAATAACCTCATCCAAATATGCAGCATTCGAGTAAAACTTACTTATCCGATCAAGTTCCGTCTCATCTAAATCGTTAACAAAGAGTCCGATATTTTTATGCCAACTATTCGTTGGTAATATTTTCTCAGTGAACGTATACGAGTGATGAACTCGGTACGCCGTAATCTTAGCCTCAGCGTATCGAATTTCTTGAAAAATCAACTTTGCAGCGTCTCTTTTTCCATCCTTTCTCGCTCGAAGATACAAGAAATACGCGATGCCGACGCCCAAAAGAGCAACGGCTCCCGTATGCTCATCCGACCAGCGGATCACCCAATTGAGGAGCCAGTCCAAGCCGGCAAAAAGCCAAGAAAGCATAATGAGAACAGGTTACGCCTGATCATTTCTTTGTCAACGAAATTACACACAACAAAACACACGGCGCCAATTCGGCGCCGTGTGTTTTGTATAACTTAAACCGGTAATTTTCCTGCCTCGACTGCACGGTTTACGATCTCGCTCTGTGGAATAACGAGTGCGTCGTCGCTTCCAAACACTTTCACCTGAATATCCCCACCATCACGCTCTTTTGCGCCAACCACAATGGTCCATGGCACCTTATTCATTGCAGCATCACGAATCTTCTTTCCGACTTTTTCTGGTGCGTCGTCGAGTGTTACGCGAACACCGGCAGCCTCGAGGCTTACCTTCATCGCCTTTGCAGTGTCGATGAATTCATCGGCAACTGTTGCAATGCGAACCTGTTCTGGTGCGAGCCACATTGGGAAAGCTCCCGCAAAGTGCTCAATCATTACGCCAATGAATCGCTCGAGCGATCCCAAAATTGCGCGGTGAATCATTACCGGACGCTGCTTCACATTTTCCGAGTCTGTGTATTCAAGTTCGAACCGTTCCGGAAGGTTAAAGTCGAGCTGAATGGTTGCGAGTTGCCATTCGCGACCAATCGCATCAGTTGCAATAAAGTCGATCTTTGGCCCGTAGAATGCTGCTTCGCCAACCCCGAGGAAGTACTCCTGATTCATGTCGGCAAGCAATTCTTTCAGCGTTCCTACTGCCTTCTCCCACACCTCGGCGCCACCAAGATATGCTTCTGGCTTTGCCGGATCGTTTACCGACAATCGCGCCTTCAGCGGCATCTGGAATGCTTCGTAGAACTTCGTGATGATGTTCGCGATTGCGCGAGCTTCATCCTTCACCTGATCGAGTCGGCAGAAGACGTGCGCGTCATCTTGAGTGATTGATCGGACACGCGACAAACCTTGAAGCTGACCCGTATTCTCGTCGCGATACACCGTAGTCACTTCACTGTAACGAAGCGGCAAGTCGCGATAACTTCGACCGCGTGAAGCAAAGATTTGCGTATGATGCGGACAGTTCATTGGCTTCAATACAAACGCGTCATCTGTTTTTTTGCTTGAAACATGGAAGATGTCGTCGGCAAATTTATCCCAGTGTCCGCTTGTTTTGTACAAGTCGCTCTTTGCCATGTGCGGAATATTCACTTTTGTGTATCCGTACGGCTTCATCAGTGCCCACACAAATGCAACAAGCTGTTCGCGCAAAATAGTCCCACGTGGAGTGAAGAGCGGAAGTCCCGGACCTACTAAAGGTGAGAACGTAAAAAGATCGAGCTCAACACCAAGCTTTCGGTGATCGCGCTTCTTTGCCTCCTCAAGCATCGCAAGATGCGCATCACGCTCTGCTTTTGTTGGGAACGCGATGCCGTAAATACGAGTAAGTTGATCGTTATGTTCATCACCACGCCAGTATGCGCCAGCAAGCTTTGTTAATGAGAAGCATTCAGGATCAAGCCCCGCAATACCGTCAGCATGACCACCGCGACACAGGTCAGAATAATTTCCGGACGTGTACAGCGTCAGCGTTTGTCCATCGCCTGCAAATTCGTCGATCAATTCAACTTTGTACTTGTTGTCAGCAAACATTGCACGCGCCTCGTCCGTCGACACTTCCTTTCGATGAAACGCAATCCAGTCCGGCATTAACTCGCGCATCTTCGCCTCGATCTTTGGGAGATCTTCTTCGGAAATTGGCGTCGAGAATGCGAAGTCGTAATAGAATCCGTCGTCGATGGCTGGACCAATCGTGCGCTTTGCATCTGGGTAAAGCTCAAGCACTGCTGCCGCGAGCAAGTGTGCGAGTGAATGACGAAGATGCTGCAAATCTTCTGGGTTCATAACAGAAAGTTATCGTGAATAAAAAATACCCGACCCGAGTAACGATTACTCATGATCGGGGTCGATGATCCATCGACGGTTCCACCCGAATTCCCTTCTTTGCCAAAGCTCTAAAGGGCACTCACTGAATTTGTATTCGACTCGCGGGTTGGTAGTCCGGTCGTTGCCGATGAAAACACTATAGAACGAACCGAAAACAGAAGCAAGTGGCTTACTCTGTAATAACAATCGTGATGTGATCTTTCAGGGTTGGTACGCGTTCAAGCCAGAATGGAGTGAAGCTGACCGACGCGTCCTTTACGGCGTCTGATGCGCGAAGGAGCGTTAACACTTCGTTTGGCGCGCGACCAACAAAACGATCTTTATTTAGAACCGCAGAGTCTTCCGAGAGAATTGCCTTACCTTCGAGATACACACCAAGCGTTGCGGCTCCTTTTTTCACGTCAGCACTTTTTACCGACATTTGTACTGCATCAGTTGAAACATTCTCAGCGGCGTATCCATCAGGGACGCGATTATACAGCTGCGACAGCGCATACTTCTTTACAGCGTTCTGATCGTAATACACAGCCGTGACATCCATCGCGAGAGTGACAGTAAAACTTCCAACGTCTGCGCCAACTACAGCACTCGCTCCCTGCGATGCTACTGTCGACGTATACGATTCGCCAGTAAAGACGTTTCGATCGACATTTGCAGACATGGTTGTTTTCGCCTTTTCCAGAAGCGACGTTGAAACAGACGACACCGCGTCATCGATATCTTTCTGCGTGAGGACGCGCTTATACGATACGCCGCCCTTCATTGAATCCACACTCACCGCGTAAATCGTCTTTTGCATGGATTCTGGAAGCCCTGGGATCGTAAATTGCGTTGGACCGATTTCACCAGAAAGCCCAGGCTTGTCTGCGTGAGCAATAACGTCGACCTGACCTTTCGATGGAACATTCACTGGTGAATCGATTCGGAAAAGCACGCCATCTTTCGAGAGGAGTCGCGTTGTCGCAACGAGAGCCTGCGCGGAGTCTGACTCATTAATAATCGTAACGGTTCCGCCAGCCTTCTCTTCGACCGCCGTTCCACCATCTGTTGGGAGCGTGATGACTTCCTGTGTATTAAACGATTGCTTTGAAACAATACCGCTTAATTCACCATCGTTCGCCGGATTCGCTACCGCCTGAACTTCGGTATCTACCGAGATGACTCGTGGATTTGCAATAATCGTGATAGTTGCCCGAGAAATCGAGAGGTACAGCACCGCTAATAACAGGAAGAACGTCATGAACACAAAAGCCACCGCAATCCGCTGATACACCTTCAGCGAACGCGATAGTGGCTGTGCCCCACGAGTTTCACGTGCCATATGCGGGAATTATAGCACGAAGCGAACGAATCAACGGGTGGCACCGAGGATATCGCGAGCGCCAGTGACGAGGGTGCATGTTTCGCAACGAGCGCACAGATGACACAGCCACGTCGTTCGCGAACGACGTGGCACAGCCGTAGTTAAGCGATAGCGAGACGTCGCGGCGTAGCGTCGCCGCGCGGAGTGAAGAAACATGTACCCGAGTCACCAGCGAACGAGGATTACTGGAATCACACCCTCACATTCTCCTCCCCCACCACTTCCCCAACCTTTTTTACGACATCCGATGAAAGATCGACGGAATACTCCGTAC